>JAHYIW010000002.1 GCA_019429445.1 Desulfuromonadaceae bacterium | reverse complement strand
CCGTCGAGTGTGACACCCCGACATCATTGCCAAGGCTTTGCAGATTGAGCAGCTGTCCGGTTCGACCGGCACAAAGCCGCACAAAGCGTTCGAACTGGCTAAGATCCTTGATCGCCCCGAGTTGACGCAAATCTCGTTCAACATAAGTTTCAAAATAGTCCCCCATGGCCCGAGTTGGATTTAATCCTTGATCATGGATGCGGGGATAGAAGCCCGACAACAACATGCGATCCACAGAGCCCTCCCAATGAACACATCCCATCTCCTCAAGGGAAAATGGGAGGAGTTTCAGAAGAGCCGTCCGCCCAGCCAGTGATTGGCTGACAGTATTCATGACTTCAAATTGTTGACTGCCGGTCAGAATAAATCGCCCGGGGCGGTGCTGTTCATCGACAATGGTCTGGATGTAGGATAACAGCCCAGGCGCCCGTTGAATCTCATCGAGAATGGCACCATCACCATAAGACGCCAAAAAACCACGAGGATCATCCACGGCAAAAAGGCGAACATCAGGAGCTTCGAGATTCACATAGTGGAGATGAGGAAAAACCTTGCGGCACAAGGTTGTCTTGCCGCTCTGACGGGGACCAGTGATGGTGACCACCGGATATTGGAGCGCTAGCTCCTTGAGGACAGGTTCGAGAGTTCGTTTGATCATAGTGAAAGCTTAATAGATTTTATGCAAAATGCAAATTAAAAAGTAATACTACATAAATTTTGCGTTAACTTTTCAATCATAAAATCAGACTCGAACTCAGATCGACATTATCCGAGCGTCCCCCTTTCCCCTAGGCCCGCCTTCACTCTCCGCGTTTCGCCTTAGCAAGCAACTCCAGTCCTCTCTCCCGCTTACCTTTCCCAGATTGAACCCGCAACAGAAATCTGGTCTCGGCATCATTCTCGGCCAACAGCATCGTTGCCATCTCATCAATCAAACGATTAAGAGTTGTATGACGACGGATAGCAAGCTCTTTAAGACGTCTGTGTTTTTCTTCGGGCAGACGTACTGTCATTGCTGTTCCCATGTCTCATCTCCTCAAGAAATTTCTCGGGTGTCACCACAGAAATTTCTGGAAAAATCAATTCCGTTGACTTCAAATCACGAATATTTCTGGTGACAATGTGCGAAGCGCCACCGGCTACAGCAAGTTCAACAAGATGATTATCTCCCTCATCCTGCAAATTTGGGCTCCAACCAAAGTAAATACGTGTCCAACGACATTCAGAAAGAAAAATATTCAGTAACTCGTCACGTTCATCATTCGAGAGACGTGATTTTTTAAAGAGTGAAGCACGCGACAGAACATCCTCATATTCTGAATAAAGAGCCGTCCCCATCAAGGCGGTATTTCCCTGCCTGATACAAGTAGCGACAACCTCGCAGGAGGCTCCCATGCCAAGACAAGCGCCGACAAATATATTCGTATCAACAATTATCAACATATAGTTAATGGTAGCATTTTTGACACCGATTACAAAGAAGGAAATAACTGTTCAGCACGGAGCATGGGGCAACCATAACAAGCGTGGGGCGCTAGTCAACTAATTAGAATGTCCCTGATTGCCGTCCGGGCACACAAAAAAGCCCCCGCCGAAGCGGGAGCTTTTTTGTGTTTAGTCTTTCAGACTGCGCAACATGCAGCCTTGGTTAGATGATTACGGGCGGCTGCCGATATAATTGAGTGCAAATGGCTCATAGAGCTGCGCCTGTGCGGTTACCGTAGCTTTGGTCGAATCGTTCATGATGCCATCATCCATGAAATCGATGGAATCATAGATCAAGCGCCGGGCATAGCGGCGGTTGTGGGCCGTGGCGCCCGGATCGTGGGCGATCAGGTTGAGATTGAAAGCAGCGCCCATGACGTTTTTCCATTGATCAAGGCCATAGATGCTGGCCCAGTTGGTGAAACCATTGAGGCGGTTAACTTCGCCTGCCTCGAGAATACCGTTGTCGGCGATTCCTTCGCCGTAACCGCTATCCGCGAAGAAGTACGGATACGCCGAGAAGTCGGTGAGGATCCCTTTGCTTGCAAGTACGTTCTGCAAGGTCAGTTGCGCCGCTAACAGACGGCCTTTATGAGGGGGCTGTTTAGTATTATCAAGATCCCAGGTTTCTCGTGCAGCAACAAAGTCGGCTTCGACGAAGTCCTTACCGAACCATTTATTAGCAGAGTCGCCAACGCCACGAGCGGTGTGACACTTAACACAGACCGAATTGAGCACGGTGCCATCAGCAACTGTTTCAGTGAATGGACTGAGCGTATGCGAACGATCGAGACCATTGACGTCGGAACTGTCAAAGTGGCAGGTGACGCAGGGCCCGCTGGTATAATCATCGCTGACAGCATCAAAATTAGCATCGCCGGTCGGCGTCGCAGAACCGTAGCCGATGTTCTGATGGCGGTCGCCTGCGGCGAAGTCATAATTCATACTGTCATACTCATACCCACCCTTGGCGAACAGAATACCACCTGCGTTCAGGTAGTGGGAATTGAGGAAGCTACGAACGCCTGTTGTACTCGTATCTTTCTTGATGCTGTCGCCGTTTTCGCGACCACTGTGGCAGGCAATACAGACGTTAGAAGCCGCCGAATCGGGGAAGGTGACGCTGGCGTTATTGGAGTAGTCGATGGTCAGCGCGCCCGGATCACGGAGTTCACCGGTGTCAACGCTAACGTGACAGCCCCAGCAGTAGAGCATTTCGCTCTGCGGCGAACCGTCTGTGGCATTCCAATTGACGAGGTGGCTGAAATCGTTATTGGCTGGATCGTAAGTGTCCGGAGCGGTCAGGAAATTTGAGACGCCGGTGGAGGTATGACATCTCTGACAATCAGCGCGGCCTGTGCGGTCACCGGCGACAGTGTCGTTGGTCTTATCCCAAGGGTAGTGCGTCCAGCTCCAGCCGTGGCCAACACCGTCTTCGCGACCGGCCGCCATGACGGCATCAACCTGGGTTATACCGCTAGTCGTGTATTCGTCTGAGCCTCGAGTTCCAGTTTGGGGGTTGGCAACAGCTGCCGCAACCTTAGCTTTGAGCAGCTCGCCACCATGGCGGGAATTGGCCCAGTCGGTGTGAATGGTCGGACCACGGTCGGCGTCCGTCGGGGCGTCGAGGTGCCGCCGGGTGTTCGTGCGCAGTTCGTGTCCGTGACAATCGAAGCAGGGGTTGTCACCGGTTTCACGCAGGACATAACCCTCGATGGCGTTCAATGCAGAACATGCTGCTGCATCATAGGTTGGGTCAGCATCATCACATACAGCTGCGGCATCTGCCACCTCGTAGCTGGTTGCCGGATCGTCGAAGTGAGTGGTAGTAATGGTCCGGTACCAGGAGGTGTTGTGGTAGTAGGGTGCGGTTCTCGAAGCGAGCGAACCGGAACCGACCAGAAGCCCGTCCTTGTTGTAGTAGGTGTGACAGCTGGTACAGAGGTCGAACTGGTCAGCGGTGCCATTAGCGTTGGGATCCCAACCTGCTACTTCACGCATCGTTCCGTTCAGCGGATCATGACAAGCGCCACAGGTGTTACCATTGACACTGACGAGTGCCGTGCCGGTATTTAACAGGTTGACATCTTTGTCGCCCGTGTAGTTGGCAAATTCGAAAGCACCTTCAGCCGTATGGCAGCGCTGGCAGACGGCTTCTGTATCATGGCCGCGACCATTAGTGTGTTTGGAAGCGATCACCTTGGTCGCTTGAGTGTGGCAAGTTTCACAACGGGTTATCTCTGGTGCCGGATACGGGATCGGCCCCACACCGCGGTGATATTGACCGCCACCATGACAATCTTCACAGTCATGTTTTATTGCAGATCCCAACCCCAAAGTTGTGTCCGGGTTTTGACCTACCAGCGCGCTGAATGCTGTATGAACATCCAGCGTGTGACACAGTTTACAGTTTCCGGATTTAGCTGCATCGGCAACCGGGGCAATTGGTGTCACGGATGATGAATCACTTCCACGATCGCTGCCACAACCCCACAGAGTAAAGCCTGTCAGCAGCACGACGATAAAGACTAACCATTGTTTGCGCATTGAGATTACCTCCTGTTCTATTGTTGATAAAATTTAGTGGCATTTACGGCAACTGCGTCCGTCACTGGCACGATCGAGACGATTTTTGACACTGCTCCAATCATCGGGATGAGGGTTGGCCATCAGCCCGCTGCGCGCACTGTGACACTTGAGACAAACATTCCCCTCGGGGTGACACGCCTGGCAGGTGGCCAGATTTTTACGCGCCTCCCGGGCGTGACTGGATGACCACTCGTGGGTCGGCAGTACGGAACCCGGATGGCAGGTTTGGCACTGCCCTTCGTTTATCGTCGCATGTGCACCACCGAGCGTGCCGTCGGTAAATCCACGGCGATGCGATGCGATCGCCAGATCTTCTGGCGCAAATTTGTTGTGACAATCGGCACAATAGCTGTTCTCGTGACAGTTGAGACACAGCCGCTGATCGGTCCGCGCGGCCAACGGGTGGGTGACGTTGAATTCCGAGGTGTGGACATTGATCATGTTGTTCCCCAGCGCGCCCATTTCATCGGCTCTTCCCGCCTTGTGACACTCCAGACAAAAAGCCTGCTCGTGACAAGCAGAGCAATCAATTCTCTTGCTGACCGCAGGTCCACGATGATTCAGCGCCCAGGTCACACCGTGGGTCAATAATCCCGGCAGTTTAACGGTATTGACAAAGGCCTGATCGTGACACTCGAGACACACTTTTTTATCCGGCTGGATACCTTGAGCATCAGCCGTATGGCAGGTGATACAGGGAGGATCGCCGGCCATGTCGAGATGGACATCATGTTTGAAATCGGCGGCCCAGAGTGTCGATGCCCCGAGGAGCAAGCCGACGGTGAACAGTTGCAATATGCGAATCATATCGGCACTCCTTTCAGAAGAGGATGTTCAGACGAACGCGGCCCCGGTAATACTCGTCCCACAGGTCGCTTTCCGCCCGTTCCAGTTTGGCTTCCACGTTTATCGTGTCGGTGATTGTACCGACGCAATCAACCCAGAAACGGCTGCTGGAGGTGGTATCGGAATCCGCTTCGATACGGCGTTCAAAGGAATTATAGTGTGCTCCAACCCCGGCCTGAATGGTGGAATTAAACCGGTAGGCGACACGAGCCTTGATCCCTTTGTCCTCCTGCCCTTCTTCATCATCACGTAAAACCAGAGTCAGATAGCCGGAGAAACGATCGGTACGGATTTTTTCTACACCGAGTTCATAGACCAGGGCATTATCAACTTCTTCGTACATTTCCAGTGTCGTGCGCACAAAAGAGCGAATACCATTGCCATGGCTGAAGTCAAGCTGAGCGGAAAGCTCTTCATATTCGCTGACTGCAAAGACGGAATAGATTGACGTTGATGAGAAAACTGGCAAGGAGTAGAGATACTCGCAGCGCAATTTCCAGAAATCGCTGCGATAATAATTGAACCCACCCGAAAAATAACTGATCGAATCGCTGAGGTAATCATACTGCACATCGGCAAAAAGATTGATCAGGTTACGATACGTGTAGTCGGCGGCAAAGCCAAACAGTTCGTGGCTCAAATCACCATCGTCCCACTTTTGCAGGTAAGACAACTCCAGATTCAGATCGTCGAAAAACTTCGCCGTAAAAGCCAGCCCGCCGATCATGTCGCCACTTTCGTATCCGGAATAGTAGGAGACATCACCACCGGCAAACAACTTGACGCCGAAATTCTTCCAGCCGTCATATTTCACCTGCAATCCATCCATCATCGACGCCCCGGCAGTGGTGGTAATAAACTGCCGACCCAATTTTAAACCAACATCTTTAAACAAATTGTTCTTTTCCAGGTATGCGTAGTAGAGCTGACTGTCAACATCTTCTTCATTTGCCAGGTCGTCTGCCAGCCGACCATAGCCTCTGAAATCCAAACCGTTGTCGTCGATATCGCGAACGTTCAACCGCAGATACTGGTAGAAAGGCAGCACGGTCTTTTCGTCCGCGCTGTCAAACCACTCAATCTCTGTACTTGAACGTCCCGAGACAGAGACGGCAAACGCGTTCGTCGCTGGCCACAATACCAGCAAGGCAAACGCGCTCAACCAAACCAACCTGCACCAAGATCTCATATGACCTCCCTTTGCATCGACGGAAACACCGTGTGCTGTTTAAACACCGGGAAACATTCAAACCTGATCAAAGTAAATAAAACCAGAAGGCGCTAAAAAATTCCAAGAGAACCGACAGCCACCAGATGAATACCCAAACTATCGCTCAACGCTAGCAGAAATTGCTGACATTGCAACTATTCACAAAAATTTAACCACACCCACAAGACCACAATAATAAATCACAATTTCAGGATCATAAAGAGGGACCTCTGAGCGGGAAGAGCAAAAAAGTACCCAGACAAGCTATAGCAGGATATATTCGAAAAAAAAAGTGAGAAAATAAAAATGTGGTCTTTTGATTTAAATCAGTTTGCGCAACAACTAAACGAAATAAATCTGCCAAAAACAGATAACCGTTGGAAAAGCGACGGCCAGCTTGGCAAAACGAACAAGAGATGAAAAAATTAATATAAGAAAAAAGTAATTTACTGCGCCGTTGAACGGGTTGAAACAAACTTTCCCTTCTTTTGATCCCAACGATAGGTGCCCTCATCCCACAGGGCACTCAGACCGTCCCAGTCCAGATGGACATCCTTCATCGCTTCGACAGCGTCAAAAGCTTCCAGGACTTCACGATCATCGATCACTGAATTGCCATCAACATCGGCCCAATGATAGGGCTGAATATACACCTCGTCATCACCATGAATCACCGCAGGGGTATTATTTTTATTCTGGCGCAAGACAACATCCCCTTTAAATATCCCCTTGTTGCCGCTTGCAGCAACACTGTTCACCCTGATTAAGTAGGAGATCACCGGCGGCACGTCCCCTGCCTTGACAATCCAGCGAGCCATCCCTTCAACATTATCCAGACTTGATGCCGGCGGGCTTGCTTCGATCAACTTCCAGCCGACCGGAAAATGTTCCCGCACGATAAAACCGCCGGTCGGGGCATCAATCGCCAGCGTAATCCGCACCGGAACAACAGCTCCCGGAGCAGCATACGTCGGCAATATGCGTCGGGCATTGATTTCAGTGACGAACGTGATTACAGGTTCCTGAAAAAAATAATAAACAACCAAAAGAACGAGAAAAAATATTGACACTGACCACAACCACCCGCGCTTCCGGCGCAGCAGAGAGGGGCGCAGAGATGCCGGTGCAGGGGGAATTTCGGTTTCAGCATCAGGGGCATGAAGCAGAGATTGGGGAGCAACTTCCAGCGCCTGGGCCAACCCGAGAAGATTCTCCCGCTTGATCGATGGATAACGGTTGTTTTCCCAACGTGAGATTGTGTCGGTCGTCACCCCGACAACTTTGGCAACATACAGTTGCGTCAAACGCTTCGTCTCACGAATACGACGCACAGCGGCACCATCCAGCTCAACTGTCGGGTTGAAAATTGGGGGCATACGTATCTCTCCACTTGATCGGAGGGACTATAACAAAGACGCCAAAAAAGCGCAAACAACAAAAACCATGGCGTAAATAACCCGACATTACAACGTGTAACATGCTGATATTTTTACAATGTCGATAGACATCTAGCGACGCTCAGCCTGATGTCGGCTATACACAAATGACAAATCTGACTATAGTTGCGACAACGTGAAAATGCTTTCACGAACATTCAATGGAGGTAACAGGTATGAAACGCATTATCATCACTCTGGTCGCTGTCTGCTTTTTGAGCGTCGCCGCGATCGCCATCGCCAACAATGGCCCGGAAAAAATCACCCTCGAAGCCAAAATGGGTACGGTTACTTTCCCGCACCAGGCTCACCAGGCTTCAGTTGGCGACTGCACCACCTGCCACCACAAAGGCGTTGAAGCCGGAACCTGCGCCAGCTGCCACGACGGCAAAAAAGCGCCAAAAGCTAAAGACGCGTTCCACAAATTGTGCAAAGACTGCCACCAAAAAGGCAACGGCCCGACCGGCTGTAAAGATTGCCACGTCAAGTAAAACACTTTGGTCTGTAAATAAAAACCGGGGGAAGCCGTCCATCGGTTTCCCCCGGTTTTTATCCGCAAGCGCCTGGTCTCAAAAAATTCTGAAAAAATTTCTTGCAATCACCATTTTATTTTTGTATAGTGACACTGTCTCGAACGTTTTTATAACGCAAGAGGCGACCCCATGCGCCCCCCCTCCGTGCATGGGGTCATTTTTTTATCTGTCCACCCTCCCCGGCTGCCTGTTCTTCACGCAACGTCCCCTTGACGTCCCCTATCCCGATCACGTTTTCCACCACCGCGCGCGCTGGTCGTTCCAGCGAGTCAAACCAGAGAAAAACTTTTCCGCCACCAGTATCAAGAATATCATCCCCCATGCTGATCTGAAAAAGTTTCCCCCCTGGCGGAAAAAACGTTTGGTGCTCAGCAGGGGACGGGGGCATTGCCGTGACGATTATTGTGGCAGGATGACCACGCTCAAAGGTGTCCAGTTCGAGAGTTTCTCCCGGCGCGGGGGAACCGAAAAATCCCATCCTGAAATTTGTAAAAACAGTCAGAAAATCGTTCAACGGGGGATCCCCCATCGGCAGCACCTCGATCGGACTGAACTGATCGTTACTTGCGCGACGAAAATCGACCCGCTTTTTTTCGTAGTTGAAAACGTACTCCTTGGCACGATCTTTCAGTTTTTTACCTTGCCCCTTGATCACGTGTGATTCAAAACGCAGCGTCCGCAGTCTGCCATCATCAGCGGTTGCTTCCATCAACGCAACGTAACGATGCACGCGATTTCCGGTCAACCATGCGGCAACACCCAGGGTGCGCGCTTCGAGCGTCGCCTGATATTGCCCGGGGATCGCGGTGGCGGCAAGACTCAACTCCCCTGACGCCAGACGATCAAACCAAAGAAAGGAAATATCGTAGCGGTAATGACTCCCGATAAGGAACGACGGTGGACGGTCTGGCGCGTTGGCCGCGACCAGCGTCGGGACGCACAGCATTATCAGGGCGATAACAATTTTCGTGAAAGTTTTCATTGAAAGATCATTACCATAAATCCGGCGTAGGCCACCAGCAGTCCAAATCCTTTTTTACGATCAAGAGCATGACCAAAGTACATCAACGGCCAGAGGGCAACACTGAAGAGCAGCATCACCGGCAATTCACGAAAAAGCAAGGATGGTTCGATCTCGATGGGGCGAATCAGTGCACACGAACCAAAGACAAAGAGCAGATTAAAGATGTTGCTGCCGATTGCATTGCCGATACTCAATTCCATTTCACCCTTCCAGGCACTCACCACCGACGCCGCCAGTTCTGGCAGACTGGTCCCAACGGCGACGACACTCATGCCGATCACCGCCTCGGAGACACCGAAAGTGAGGGCAATCGCTACTGCTGAGCGCACCATCAGCTCCGCGCCGATACCGAGACCGACGATACCGAGAACCACATAAACAACCCAACGCCCCCGCGTCGGCACAACGATCTCCCTGGTATCGTCAACAAAAGATGTGTCCACCTCCCCCTCACGGGCGGTACGGATACAGTAATAAAGAAAAGCCACCAGCATAAACAGCAGCACAACGCCTTCACCGGCGGTCAGTTGACCATCCCAGGAAAAGCCGTAAACAACCATGGAGGCTAACACCATGTAAGGTAGTTCGCGAAACAAGATCCCCCGCCCGCTCCGGATCGGGAAAAACAGAGCCGCACTCCCCAGGATCAAACCGATGTTGGCAACGTTTGAACCAATAATGTTTCCTGCGGCGATCGCCGATACCCCCTTGACCGAGGCAAAGAGCGACACCATCAACTCCGGCATACTGGTGGCGAAAGAGACGACCGTCAGTCCGATCACCAAGGGTCTGACTCCATAGGATAATGCCAGGTGGGTGCTTCCGGTAACCAGATATTCAGCTCCATAGTAGAGCAATAACAACCCTGCGAAAAAAAGAATAATATTCAGTGTCATTGACGCCTCTTGTGAAAGTTATCGTTGCCAAAAAAATTGATATTCCGATCTTTAGTGAGAGCGGATTGTTTCGTGATCACCACCAGCACGGGAATGACTTAACGGGACAGACGGCGATCTCCTGATCAGAAAATCCTGGGCGATTCTAGTCACTGCGCCAATGAATGTCGAGCTCTTTCCACTGCCGCAAGGCGAGAGTAGCCAAAGTTAGAATAGTTGCAAGTTTACTCAATTTAAGCTACAAAGCACTGGAGAATGTTCATCATTCGAAGGCTGAGGGATTAATCTTATGTGGCCCGTCGTTTTGATCACGCTGATTTTGGGCATTTTGTCCGGATTTGTCATGCACCGCGCCGACTTTTGCATGACCGGCGCATTTCGTGATCTCTTTTTGTTTCGTCATGTGAAGATGCTTCAAGCTCTGCTGTTGCTGGTCACCGTTACTGCGCTGGCCAGCTACCTGGGTCGACTCAGCGGTTTGATCGCGGATGTTCCTTATCCATTGTTCGGTGCTGCCGCCCCGGCAAACGTTATCGGCGGAATTCTCTTTGGCATCGGGATGGTCTTGTGCGGGAGCTGTGTCGTTGGCACCCTTTACCGCCTTGGAGCGGGGAGCAAGCTGGCCGCCGTGGCGCTGGTCGGGCTGATTTGCGGCAGCGCCCTGTACGCAGAAATTCATCCCTGGTGGAAAAGCCTGGTGGTGACACAACCATGGCGAGCGGATATTATCACCTTGCCGCAGGCACTCCATCTGCCAGAAGAAATCTTCCTGGGTCTACTGACAGCAGCAACATTCACCATTATTTATCGCCGCAAACAACCCTCCTCCACAGCACCAACACTCTTGCCCGCAGGACATATGACACCGTATCGGGCAGCGTTGCTGCTGGCGCTGATCGGCATCGTATCGGTCATGGCGACCGGTATGCCGTTAGGAATTACCACCGCCTACGCCAAGGTCGCCGCCCAGGTGGAATATTTATTGTGGCCCGCCCATGTTGAAACCACGGCATTTTTCCAGGCACTGCCGCTGGATTATATCGCGCCACTCGGCAAGGTTCATCTGCGCGGCGGAGCGGGCCCGGCGTTCGACGGTATCGCCGCCATCCAATATCCGCTGCTGATCGGGATTACCGGGGGGGCGGCGTTTTCGGCCTTGCTCCTCAACGAATGGCGGCTGACGCCATGGCCGCCGCGACGCCAATTGCTCGGAGCCTTTAGCGGCGGGATCATCATGGCCCTCGGTTCGCGCATCACTCCCGGTTGCAATGTCTGGCATCTGTGGGGAGGGCTGCCGATCTTCGCGCTGCAAAGCCTGCTCTTCCTTGGCGGCCTGCTGCCTGGTGCCTGGCTGGGCGGGCTGCTGCTGACGCGCTTCGTACTGCCTGCCACTGTCCCCATGAAGGGAGTTGCCCATGAACACTCCAACCTGTGAGTTCGATTTACGCGGGCAGGTCTGCCCATCGACACTGCTGACCGCACTACGGGAGATCAACCTCCGCCAGAATGAACTCAAGGAACGCCGCGTTGTGCTTGTTTTTCTTACCGATAATCGTCACGCAACGGTCACGGTTCCGCAGGCGGTGATCAACATGGGTTTGCACTGTGAAGTGGTCAAAATGGACAATACGTATCAAATTACGGTCGAGGGCAACAATGGCTAATCCTGTTATACCGCAGCAGCCCTCTCCTGCCGAAGAACGGGCTTATCACTATATCCGGTCAAAAGTTGATCAACTGCTCGACACCATCGGCACCTTGCCCCTTAATCCAGGCGAGCTTGATAACGAAGCGCTGATATCACTCGACCCGATCGGCATCGTCAGCGAATCGTTCAAGCATATTCTCGCCCACCTGGAAGAGACAAATCAGCGACTGATACTGGCCCATGATGAGATCCACGCGATTCTCAATGCGGTCGGCGCAGCCATCATGGTCGTTGATCCGAGCGGCCGGATTGTCGCCGGCAACCATAAAGTCAATGAATTTTTCAACCCCGGCGGTCTCCCCCTGATCGGCTCCTTTTGTCATGAGATCGTCTGTGATGAAAAAGATCCCCCGCCAATCTGCGTCCTGCAAAACGTCCTCGCCAACGACCAGGTTGAACAGCGCAACGAAGTCACCTTGCACGGGCGCTGCTACGAAGTCATTGGCACAGCCATTCACGACCATCAAAATAAACAATTAACCCATGTCATTATCCTTTACAGTGATATCACCGCCCGCATCAGCAATGAGCAGGCACTGCGCCAGGCGCTCGAAACGACCAGTGAAACCAAGGAACGCATCAAGGCCATCTTTTCCGCGTCGGGTGATGGTCTGCTGGTGACCGACCTTGACGGTCGGATCGCGTTGATGAATCACGCGGCGGCCGAGCTCCTCCGCATCCCCCTTAGCAGTCAGGGAAAAACGCTGGACCAGCTGTTTGATGACCACAATCGTCTCTGGCCTGCTTGTCTTGAACTGATTGACTCAGGAAAAACTTTGGGGTCTGTTGATATTTCCATCGGTACGGATAAGGACGAAACTGTCCTGGCAACAAAAATATCCCTGCTGCCAAGGTCTACCCCCCAATCGGGCGGGACGGTGATTGCCCTGCGCGATGTCACGCGGGAGCGGACCATCGAGCGTATGAAAAGTGAATTCGTTTCAACCGCAGCACATGAGTTTCGCACCCCGCTAACGGCAATCATCGGTTTTTCCGAACTCATGCTCAATGATGAATTTTCCCGCGACGAGCAACGCGAATTTCTCACCATGATCAACGACAAGGCACACAGCCTGTCACATCTGGTCGACAACCTGCTCGATATCAGCCGCATCGAAGCGGGAGAGAAATTGTCCCTGAAAAAAACCCCCACCCCGTTGCAGTTTCTGCTTGATCGCACCATTCCCGGCTTTGCCAAAAACAGCACACAGCATCAGTTTGTAACCGAGCTTGCTGACGACCCGATCCTTGATGTCGACGCCGAAGCGATCATTCAGGTTTTGGAAAATATCCTTGGCAACGCGGTAAAATATTCCCCCGCAGGCGGCACGATTCGCATTGTCTGCACCGGTGACAAAGATCAATGCCAGATCGCCGTCCACGACCAGGGGATCGGCATGACGGAGGAGCAAGTTGCGCGCGTTTTTGATAAATTCTATCGTGGCAGCGCACTGCACACCTCAATCGGCGGCACCGGACTGGGGATGACTATTGTCAAACACTTTATCGAAGAACATGGCGGAGCGATCAACATCTCCAGCAAACCTGGCATCGGCACCTGTGTTTGCTTCACCTTGCCGGTTACCAAGGAAACTTCCTGTTGAAATAATTTGCACTTGACAACCCCTTCCGGCAGGAATTAGTCTTTCGACAATAATCAACTTTTAGCTATATATGAATAATCATAATCATTGAGGTATGTCATGGCAGAAGTCGAATTTGACAAGACAATCAATCTGGATCGCGAGGCGGAAATCCTCAAGGTACTCGGTCATCCGGTAAGGCTGAAAATTGTGGCCGGGTTGATGTCACAAAGTTGCAACGTCAAAAAAATATGGGAATGTCTGGAACTCCCTCAGGCAACGGTTTCGCAGCACCTGGCACTACTTAAAAACAAAGGTATCATTGAAGGACACCGCGACGGCGTCGAAGTGTTTTATCGTGTCACCTGTGATCAGACACGCGACATTATCGGTACCCTGTTCACGCTTAAAAACGTGTGCTGATTCAACAACAGCCCTCGACAGGAGCGGATCGAATCCCGTCCAGGTGATCGCCCATTCAGCGGCATCGCCGAACTATGGCCTTGCCGCGTCGTCAACTGCCAAAAAATCTCCCTCGATATAAATCCCGCGCATAGCTGCTCTCCTGAAACCGGAAAAATCAAAAACATTCATACACTGAACCAGCACTGAACCGGCGCTTGAAAAACACGACCATTTCATGTAAATTCCTGAATACTTTCACGCCGTCATTGCGTTGCCTTTAACCTGCCAGCCCGGAAAGCCCCGACCGATGAATCAGACCCAGCAGCGGTTAAAAGATCTTCCCGCCATCGACCGGCTCCTCGCCACCTCGCCTCTGACCGAGTTGGCAAAGGACTGCCCGGCGCTCTTGCTGACCGAGGCGGCCCGCGAAACGGTGGCGCAACTGCGCCGCGAACTCCTTGACGCGCCGACGGCGACGCTCGACCTTTCTTTTGCCGCCGTCGCCCACCGCGCGGCGCAACTGGCGCAACAGAAGATGCGCCCCTCGTTGCGCCCGCTGATCAACGCCACCGGCACCCTGCTCCATACCAATCTCGGTCGCGCACCACTGTGCGAAGCCGCCCTCAACGCGGCAACCGCGATCTCGCGCAGTTATTCAAATCTGGAATATGATCTGGTCAGCGGCCATCGTGGGCACCGCTACAGCCATGTGGAGGCGTTGCTCTGTCGCCTCACCGGGGCTGAAGCCGCGACGGTCGTCAACAACAACGCCGGTGCCGTGCTGCTGGCGCTGGCGGCGCTGGCACACGGGAAAGAAGCGCCGGTCTCGCGCGGCGAACTGATTGAGATCGGCGGTTCCTTCCGGGTTCCCGATGTCATGGCCGCCAGCGGCGTGCGTTTGCGTGAAATCGGCACCACCAACAAAACCCATCTGCAAGATTATCAGGACGCCCTCAACGCCGAAACCGGACTGCTGCTCAAGATTCACACCAGCAACTACCGCATCGTCGGCTTCACCGCCACCGTCAGCGGCGCAGAGCTGGTCAAGCTCGGCGCCGAAGCCAAAGTTCCGGTGATGGAAGATCTGGGGAGCGGGCTGCTCTTTGACCTCAGTGCTTACGGATTACCCGCTGAACCGACGGTCGCGGACACCGTCAGGACGGGACTCGATGTCGTCACCTGTAGCGGCGACAAACTCTTCGGCGGCCCGCAGGCGGGGATTATCGTCGGCCAGAAATGGGCGCTCGACAAGATCCGTCAGCACCCGCTGGCGCGCGCCCTGCGCATCGACAAAATGACGCTGGCGGCACTCGAAGCGACGTTGGCGCTTTACCTCGACCGTGACCGCGCCGCACGCGAAATCCCGACGTTGCGGATGCTCACCGCGCCGGAGGAGGAATTACACCGGCGTGCCACAATCCTCACCGGCAAGCTGGCCGCAGCGCTTGGTGCCACTGCCCGAATCGATACGATCGCCGCCAGCGCCGCCATCGGTGGCGGCGCCCTGCCCCTGACCGAACTCCCCGGCTACGCCGTCGCCGTGGCACCGACCGATTGCTCGGTCGACACCCTCGCCAAACGTCTGCGCCACACCGCCCCCCCGGTCATCGGCTGTATCCGCGACGAGCGCTTATTGCTCCACCTGCGCACCCTGCACCCCGACGAAGAACCTGCCCTCGTCACATCTCTCGCCGCAGCATTGCTGCCGTCCCCGGCGCAATGAGTCCCGTTAATCATCTGATCATCGGTACCGCCGGGCATGTTGATCACGGCAAGACCGAGCTGATCCGCGCTCTGACCGGGATTGAAACTGACCGCCTGCGCGAAGAAAAAGAACGCGGCATTTCGATTGAACTCGGATTCGCCCTCTTTCGCCTGCCGGATGGCAGCCTCGCCGGGGTGGTCGATGTCCCTGGTCATGAGCGTTTCATCAGCACCATGCTCGCCGGGATCGGCGGGATCGATCTGGTGCTGCTGGTGATCGACGTCAATGAAGGGGTGATGCCGCAGACCCGCGAACACCTGCAGATCCTCAACCTGCTCGACATCGAACGCGGCATTATCGTACTGACCAAATGTGATCTCGCCGAAGAGGACTGGATCGATATTGTCGAAGAGGAAGTGCGCGAAGAAGTCGCTGCCACCTTTTTGAAAGGCGCCCCACTGCTGCGGGTCTCGGCGATTACGGGGGACGGCATCGCGGAACTCAAGACTCAGATCGCAACCGAAGCGGCGGCGCTGGCAATCAAAGATCATCAGGGGCCGTTGCGGCTGCCGATTGACCGCCATTTCAGCGTCCCCGGTTTCGGCACTGTCGTTACCGGAACGCTGCTCGCCGGTACCGTTCAGGTTGGCGACACGCTGGAATTATTGCCCCGCGGGATCGAAACCCGCGTCAGGGAAGTTCAGGTCCACGGCAAAAAAGTTCCTGCCGCCCGCGCCGGACAGCGCGCCGCCCTGAATCTGACCGGCGTTGAACGCGCCCTGTTGCAGCGCGGCGCGGTCGCCGCCACCCCCGGTATTTTTGAACAGACCGAACGCATCGATGTCCGCCTGACCTTGCTCGCCAACGCGCCACGGCCACTGAAGTTTCGCGACCCGGTGCACTTTTATCTCGGCACCGCCCACGTGGTCGGACTGGTCGCCCTCCTCGATTGTGATGAGTTGCAACCGGGGGAGAGTGCCGTTGTGCAGATCCATCTGGACCGACCGCTGGTCGCCCATCGCGAAGATCGTTTCATCATCCGTTCTTACTCACCGATGACAACTATCGGCGGGGGTAAAATCCTCGACTCGCGACCGGTCAAACATCGCCGCTTCCGTGCCGACGTCCTGCACGCGTTGCAGGAGCTGGAATCTGGCGAGAAAGCCTTTCTACTCCAGAAAATCGAGCAGGCGACCTGCTGCAAGCTCAAGGAACTGGAACAGCTCGCAGGTCTGGGACGGGAGCGCATTCAGGAAAACCTGCAAGCGCTCGCCGCTCAGGAGCGCATCGTCCAGCTCGGTGAGCAATGGCTGACCGTTGCCACGCACCGCGCCTGGCAACGCCGCCTGCATGACGTGACCGCCGCATTTCACCACCAGCAACCGCTCCTGACTGGCATTCCCCGCGCAACTTTGAAAAGTTCGCTGCCCAGGCAGCTGGCGCCGAAAAGTTTCGATCAACTGCTCAATGACCTGACCGCAAGCGGCAGATTATGTGAAGTCAACGGCACTATTGCCCTTCCAGACTTCACGCCCCGACCGACGCCTGCCCAGCAGGTACAGATCGACCGGATTGAACAGCTTTACCGGGAGGACGGCATGCAGGCAAAGAATCGTCAGGAGATGCTCGAACGTCTGGGACTGGAGCTGGCCGGGTGCGACGCTCTGTTCGGCTACCTCTTTGCCCAGGGAGAGCTGGTGCGGCTCAACGCCGAAAGTTTTCTCCATCGTGACAGCTACGCGCAGGCGCTCAACCAGCTGCGAGCGCACTTTTCACAGCATGAAACCCTGACCCTGGCAGAGTTTCGCGACCTGATCGGCAGCGCCCGCAAACAGACCCAGGCATTACTGGAACATTTCGATGAATTAAAGTACACTTTGCGCCAAGACGATGTCCGCGTAGCGTGGCAGTTGAACTAATACATCAAGCGACACTTTTATGAAAGGAAGTCTGTGGCAGATCATATCAAGCTGACCAGCCTGTCCCGCTCCAGCGGTTGAGCCGCCAAACTGGCGCCTGAGCCGTTGGCGCAGGTGCTGCGTCAATTACCGAATTATCCGGATGAAAATTTCCTCAGTGCCGCGATCCCTTTCGCCGATGCCGGGGTCTATCGTATTGCCGCCGACCTCGCGCTGGTGCAATCGGTCGATTTTTTCACGCCGATTGTCGATGACCCTTATCTGTTCGGGCGCATCGCCGCCGCCAATGCGCTTTCTGACCTCTACGCCATGGGCGCGCGTCCCTTGACCGCACTCAACCTGATCGGCTTTCCCAAGTGCCTCGACCGATCGCTTCTGGTCGAGATTCTGCGCGGCGGGGCGGATGCCTGCCATGAGGCCGGGGCCACCATCGTCGGTGGGCATACGGTCGAGGATGACGAACCGAAGTACGGGCTGGCGGTGACCGGACTGGTCAACCCGGCCCAGCTGATTTCAACGATCGGGGCGCAACCGGGAGACCAGCTGATTCTCACCAAGCCGCTCGGCACCGGCATCCTCGCCACAGCCCTCAAGGGGGAGATTCTCACCGCAACCGACATCAGCGCCGCGATTGCCGGGATGAATACCCTCAACCGCGCCGCCGCCGAGGCGATGCTGACAATCGGGGTTCATGCCTGCACCGACATCACCGGCTTCGGCCTCCTCGGCCACGCACTGGAACTTGCTCTGGCCAGCAATGTCGGCCTGACGCTTAACGGTGCCGCGCTGCCGGTCTATCCGCAGGTCCGCGAGATGGCGGCGATCGGCATGATCCCGGTGGGTGGCTACAACAATCGTGATTACTATCTGGGGAAAGTGATCGATGCCGACCGCATCGCGCCCGATATCCTCGACATCATCAGCGACCCGCAAACCTCCGGCGGCTTGCTGATCGCGGTTGCGCCGGAGAACGTCGCGGCATTATGTGCTGAGTTGACGGCGAGAGAGACCGGCTGCTGGAGCATCGGCGCAGTTACGAACGCGGCACCGGGGCGGTTGAAAATCTCGATGGGATGATTTTTTCACCAGGACACGAAGACCACGAAGAAAAGCAGAGCTAAATGCAACTTAACTGTTCAGCTCTTCTGTAGGAGCGGCTTTAGCCGCGAATCATCGCGCCTGAAGGCGACTCCTACAGCGTCATTCCGGCATGATTTTAGCCGGAATCCAGATTTTTCAGGGTTGAAAGTCTGGATCCCCGACAGGATCCTTCGGGGATGACGACCCTTGGACGGGTAGGTGAATAGTTACAATGCAACTTAACAGGGATTCAGGGGATAAGGGGGATAAAACAAAAAATAGTCGCTTTGATTATTGCCGTTATCCCTTCCATCCTGTTCATCCCTGTTAAGAGAGGTTTTTTCTTCGTGAGCTTCGTGTACTTCGTGGTGAAAAAATCATCAATTCAGGACTACGTCATCACACCAGTGGCGACACCAGACGCCATAACAACGCCAGTGAAATCGTTCCCCCGACACAGAGGGTGATATACAAAGCCAGAACCCGTGGTTTGAACATCGAGATAAAGACCGCCATCACCGGCAACGCCGTCACCGGGCCACCGACCAGCATCGCAATTCCCGGCCCGACCGCAAGAGGGATTGTTTGCCCCGGATCGGGGAGGTAGAAACCGTATAACATGGAAGCGGCGGTGACCTGCGGCAGATGCAGCGGTATCGCTGCCAACGTCAGGGTAAAAATCGGTGCAATCCCCTCCCCCTCAAGCAGCCCGGTAATCCAGCCATTGGGGATAAACTTCATCGCCACCACCTCAATCACCAGACCGATCAGTACAAACTTGCCGATTTTGAGGCTGCCTTCCCAGAACCGCGCGCCAAAGACCAAAAACTTGTTATGGGTGCAGCGATCGACGCGATGCGAGAGTTGCTGTCCACAATCACAGCGCAGCTCTTCCACCGGATAGGCGGGATCATGAAAGTTCCCCTTGGGGAGTTCCTGACGAAAAACAACTTCGGTGGAGAACCCGTAGCGACCGAGAAAGTGCGTGACATAACCGGCGAAAAGGCCAAGAGTTACCGCGCAAACGGCCACGGTTACCGCCCACTCCCCCCCGAGCATGCCGGAGAGCATCGTAAACGATGCCGGACTCATCAGCGGTGACGTCACCAGCAACGCCATGGCTGGAGCGAGGGGCAAGCCCCCCACCAGGAGCGAGATGACCAGCGGCAGGGTCGCACACGCACAGAGCGGGCTGGCCACCCCGAGCAATGCCGCCAAGGGTATCGCCAGCATCCCGTAGCGGGTTAACGCTGTGCGAATCTTGACATGCCATTTGAGTGTCCGGATGATGGCTTCGAGAAACACGCCAAACGCCAGATAAGGGAGGATATACAAAAACTCGCGTAGCAGTTCCGCGCCAAGTTCAGTCAACATGCTGAGTACAGATTCCATGAAATATGAGACCTCATGTGATTAATATTTGTCGTGCGAAGCATCTGCCAGACAATTTTTCGCCCAACCGATCAACAAAACAGCGTCATTTATTCAACACGCTGGCCGACTGGTCGCAAATTAGCAAGGGCTATACCATGTCGACATCAGGCAGGTCGAGGTCTTGAAAAACCAGCGAAACGTAGTAGGGCGGACTTTTTGCGACGCCATCTTTCTTGCCCTTTCAAAATAAAAGGGCCATACTTGACGGTGTCGCCAGCGGATTCTTTTTTGCGAGGGCATCATACTTTGACAAACATTTTTCTATTTGGTTGCTATACTGTTCTGAATTACTGACGCACCTCGTCAGGCAAAGCAACTGCCTGAACAAAAAAACTTTTTATCGCTTATTGAGTGTTGATCAAACAACCAGGGAGCAACTGATGGGTGAGCGCTTTAAAGATAAAGTCCGTGAACAGTTCGGTAAGTCCGCTGACAGTTATATCCACAATAAAGGTTTTGCCACCGGTGATGACTTGCTTGCCGCTCGCGAACTGTTGCAGCCGATGTTGGACGACAACCTCCTTGACATCGCCTGCGGTGGCGGACACACGGCCCTCTTCTTCGCACCACTGGTACGCAACGTCGTGGCCTCCGACCTGACCATGCAAATGCTCAAGAAAGCCCAGGAATATGTTGCCGAGGAAGGTGGCGTCGACAACGTTACCTTTCGCGAGGCCGATGCCGAGGATCTGCCCTTCCCCGCCGGAGCTTTTACATTACTGACCTGCCGCATTGCCCCGCACCACTTCCCCGATGTGCCGCGCGCGTTGAAAGAATTTCATCGCGTACTGCGACGTGACGGACGCATGGTGATCATCGACACCCTGATGCCGGAGGACCCCGAGATTGTCGAGTTCTATCAAACGATGGAGAAGATGCGCGATCCGACGCATATCCGCGCTTACACCCGAGATGAGTGGATTAAAATGATCGATGACTCGGGGTTGATCCTGCACGAAACGCGGATCATTCCCAAAACCCATGATTTTCCCGAATGGGCGGCACGCGCGGGAATGAAGCGTGAAGCGACGCAGCAACTTAACCGGTTCTTCGCTGAGGCACCGATAAAAATTCAGGATTTCTTTCAAATTGAGACATTTGCCGGTGAAGTTGAAAGTTATACCGATCGCAAACTGTTAATCTACGCGACCCGCCCAGGGAAAAAGTAATGCGTTGGCGAAATTTAGTGGACCCCTTGGTCAAGACAATAATCCATCGAGTTTAAGATGGTGGCCGATGGTAAGCAGCTGGCCGGCGTTGGCGATCATGGCGGAATTGCTGGAATAAGCCCCCCGCCAAAGGCGCAATCCGCACAATTTCCGGTGAAAGTTCAGGCCTGATGTGATTGCAGCGGACGACTATTTATTGGATGAAGTACCCGGCGACGCGCCAGACCTTATCCTCCTCAAGCATTACTGTGATCGTCTCCGAAAGATCTTTTACCCGCTCGAAGGCAGCGGAGTAAAGGAGCACGATATACTCCCCCTTGGCGGTGCTGTCCGCGGCCATCGTCGCATAGCTGAGATCCGGTTCCTGCCGCGCAACAATGGCCCCGGTACGCTGACGCGAAGCGGCCAGATGTTTGTTCCAGTCGGCCTGGGTGATTTTCTCCTTCATCACTTGTGCAGATACCTGCCAGCTTTGATCAAATTTACCCGCATCGATCAGGGCAAGGAACTCGCTTGCGGCAGCGGTAGCTCCTTCAGCTTTATACCCTTCAGGTTTATTGCTCAACAACGGGAAAAGAATCATCACCAGAACGGCAAGAGCGAGAACGGCATGAATACGAAATTGCTTGGGAATCAAGGGAACCTCCAGAATGTTACGTCCAGTCAACGAAATTGAATCGGCATTGTATGCGGAATATTCATTGAGTGCAACGATTTGCTGAGGCAGAATATGCGTCGGTAATTGTGGCCGGGAAGAAATTGCGTTAAACTGCTCAGGGCCTGTAGGAAAATAAAGTGGCCAATATTGCGCTCAGATTTGGGTCAGATTTGGTTGCAGCGATTGAACAAAACCGCAGGCCTGGCAGGGCTAAATCGAGGATTTTGTGATTGAGCTGCGACCAAAGATGGCCGGAAGATGAGATGCAAGATGGTCATGTTATTTTTTTACAGACCCTAAACTCAACCCTCTGGAAAGGAAACTCTCATGCCGTTCGTTAACGTCAAAATCACCCCCGGTGCCAGTGCCGAGCAGAAAGCGCAATTAATCGAAGGAATTACTGATCTGCTCACCAAAATTTTAAAAAAGAACCCCGCTTCGACACATGTCGTTATTGAAGAAATTCCCCCTGAAAACTGGGGCATTCGCGGTCTTCCGGTTGCTACGTTGCGGGCCAGGGGGGATTCAGGCGTTTCCCCCAAATAGCTTTTGCAAACCTCGACATGCGGGGCAACGCAGCCTTCTCTGGTGAAACAACCTGGTGACAAAACCTCTTGATATCCGGCCATCGACAGACTAGATTAACGTATTCGGATACGAGGAGGTTTAATGCGACAACCGATTATCGGCATCATCGGCGCGGCGCATGCGTCGCTTAAGGGGTGTGAACTTGCCGAGCAGGTCGGGGCTCTGCTCGCCGAACATAATTGTGCAATTGTCTGCGGCGGTCTCGGTGGCATCATGACCGCTGCTGCGCGCGGCTGTACGCAGGCGGGCGGAACGGTTCTCGGCATCCTTCCCGGAGCTGACGTTGCCGCCGCCAATCCCTTTATCACCTACCCGATAGCAACCAACATGGGGCACGCACGCAATATCATTATCGCCCACAGCGCCCAGGCACTCATCGCCATTGAGGGTGAACTCGGCACCCTCTCCGAAATTGCCATCGGCTTGAAACTCAACAAGCCGGTCTTCGCGCTCAACTGTCAACATCACGTTGCCGGTCTGTTGACCGTCGCCTCTCCGGCGGAGGCTGTCACTGCTGTTCTCACCGCTGTTGCGAAAGACTTCTGATGCCTATTGACTCGGCCAGTTCCAGCGCAACAGCGACGGCCATCATCGATTGGGTGCGCGGCAAAGGGCGAATTTTGATCGTGACGCATGATAATCCCGATCCTGACGCGTTGGCTTCGGCGTACGCTCTGCAGCAGATATTCAGCTGCGAAACCAGGCAGGAAGCAACCATCACTTTTGGCGGCATTATCGGTCGCGGCGAGAACCGCACCATGGTTCGGGAACTGGAAATCTGTACTGTCCCGATAGATCGAATCAATTTTGACGATTATGCGATTACCTGCCTGGTCGATACTCAGCCGGGGGCTGGCAATAACTCTTTCCCCGCCGACCGCAAGGTCGATATTGTTATCGACCATCATCCCCGGCAGCCGTCCGTCGATCTTTGCCGCTGGCAGGATATTCGCGAAGATTACGGTGCCTGTGCAACGATCCTTTATGAATATCTGCTCGCCAGCAAGGTTTACATCGGCACCAAACTGGCGACAATCCTTTTTTACGCCATCAAAACGGAAACCCAGGATCTCGGTCGCGAATGGTCGCCATCAGATCGAGCGGCCTACCTGAATCTGCTCCACCTGGCCAACAACCAGATCCTCTACCGGATTACCCACCCGTCACTGCCGCGCTCGTATTTTCATCTTTTTCACCGGGCGCTGGACAAGGCGCAGCTGTACAATTCATTATTGACCTGCAACCTCGGCCAGATCAACAACCCCGACATTGTCGCGGAAATGGCTGATTTTCTGTTGCGTGTAGAGGGCGTGGATAGTGTTCTTGCCATGGGTCGTTACCAGCATGAAGGAATTTTGTCACTGCGGGTCGCCAGTTACGATCTTTACGCCGGGCGTCTGATGCGTCGTACGATCGACGGTTACGGCAGTGGCGGCGGTCATGGTATGACTGCCGGCGGGCAGATCAAACATCTTGCCGATGATGTGAACCTGGATGAGCTACTCGAACTTTTTGCGAAGCGGCTGCTGGAAATCCTTGAACGCCCCGTCGTCGTGGCGGTGCGCTTGCTCGCGGATGACCACGGAGCTGACGCGTTGACAGATAGCGAAGAGTGACGTATAAAACCGGAGCACTGACAACCGGTCGAAGCGGTAGAAGGATAAATGCGATGTACCATGCGCTGCAAAACTTTTTATTTACACTGCTCTTTTTGGCATCGACCCCCACCGGGGTTGTGGCCGTTGTTGAGTTGGCTCCACCGGGAGAACCCCCGGTAGTGATCGAGGAAGTCTACCAGCAGCAGGGGATTTCTTATCTGCCGATCGACGAGGTGGAAAAGATTCTGGGACTCAGTGGCAAATGGGATTCAACGGAGCATGTCTACCGACTGACTCTGCGCGACGGTAAGGCTACCATTTCCCCCGGCAGCAACTATGTGCGCTTCGGCGAGCGCTTCATTCCACTGGAGCACAAGCCACGCTTTATCGACGGCAAGCTCCGTGTGTCTGAGGAGTTCGTCACTACCCAGCTGCCACTGCTACTCGGTTATCCCCTCTACTATCGCAATCTCAATCCGCACACAGCTGACGCAACCTCGAAAGAAGCAACGCTGGAAGGTTTTTTTTCGTTTTTGTCGCGTAAGGATTCTTCCCCGGATCGGCCCCGGATGCGCGCGCTGGCGATTGATCCCGGTCATGGCGGGAACGATCCCGGCACGCTCAACGCCGCCGGGGTCAAAGAAAAAGACATGACCCTGGCGATGGCAGCTCGTCTTGCCCGACTGACAAAAATGAAACTCGGCATCCCGGTCTATTTAAGCCGCGATGATGATTACGCCCCCGCTGCGGAAGAGCGCGCCAAACCGGCCCAACGCACCGATGTTGACGTCTTTCTGATCTTCCACGCCCAGGCAGCATTTGACGCACGCACGCACGGCATTGACCTCTTTGTCCGCCCGGATGAACGTTCCGAAAAGATGGGGGGGGATGACCTCAGCGAGAGCTTGAGACTGGCGCGGGAGCTAAGGAGTGCCTTGCTTCGCGCCGGATTTGATGTCAATGAGGTGCATTCCGCACCGCTTGTGCCGCTCGGTCGCGGCGACCTGCCGACAGTCCTCATTGAACTCGGCTATCTTACCAACCCGAAAGACGCAACCACGCTGACCACGCCGGAGGAACGCGACAAAATGGTTGCCGCACTCTATTCCGGTCTCGACACTTATATCCATACCACCTCGGAGTCCCCTTGATGACACAGATCCCGACCCGCATCGACCAACGCCCCCCCGACGCCCTGCGTCCGATCACCTTTAACCGCAACTTTACCTGTTATGCAGAAGGCTCGGTTCTCATCACCTGCGGCGGCACAAAAGTGCTCTGCACTGCTTCGGTCGAAGATCACGTCCCGCCATTTATGCGCGGTTCCGGGCGTGGCTGGGTGACGGCCGAATATTCGATGCTTCCCCGTGCGACTCACAGCCGCTCACCACGGGAAGCGACGCGGGGCAAGATTGGCGGACGGACGCATGAGATTCAACGCCTGATCGGTCGCTCGCTGCGCGCGATTACCGATCTTGACGCACTGGGGGAGCGGACGATTCAGATCGATTGCGATGTTCTGCAAGCTGACGGCGGCACCCGGACAGCATCGATTAGCGGTGCCTACATCGCGCTGTGTGATGCCATTGGTACGCTGATGCGTCGTGGTGAGCTGATCAAATCGCCATTACTTGACAGTGTCGCCGCAATCAGTGTCGGTATGGTCAAGGGGGTTCCGTTGCTGGACCTGAACTACACCGAGGATTCTACCGCTGATGTTGATATGAATTTTGTCATTACTGGCGCCGGAAATTTTGTTGAGATACAAGGCACCGCCGAAGAAAAGCCGTTCACGGCAGCAGATCTCGAAAAAATGCGCGAGCTTGCCATGCGCGGCTGTCAAACGTTGGCAATCCTGCAGCAAGAAGCCTTGGAATAGTGCCATGAAGTTGGTCGTAGCAACGCGCAATCAAGGAAAGCTCAAGGAAATTTACAGCCTGTTGGCCCCCTTTGGAATTGAGGTCGTCGGACTTGACCGCTTTCCACAGATTGGTGAGATTGAAGAAACCGGCGCGACGTTTGAGGATAATGCGCGGCTGAAAGCCGAAACCGTTGCCCGCCTTACCGGTTTGCTCACCCTGGCTGACGACTCGGGACTGACGGTTGCGGCCCTTGATGGCCGCCCGGGAGTTCACTCCGCTCGTTATGCCGGACCCGCTGCGGATGACGCTGCCAATAACGCCAAATTGCTTGCCGAACTGGCGGCAGTCCCGGTTGAGCAACGCAGTGCCGCTTTTGTGTGCTGCATGGCCCTGTTCGATCCAGACGACAACAGCTGCCGAATCTTTTCCGGGCTGGTCTCCGGGCGAATCCAGAATGATGCCCGGGGGGACGGTGGTTTCGGTTACGATCCATTATTCTTCGTCCCCGCATACGGCAAGACGATGGCCGAGCTGTCGTTAGCAACGAAAAATCGCATCAGCCACCGGGGTGCAGCACTACGTCAGGTAATCAGTTTTTTAACACATCACGATTGATGCCCTCGCAACAAGGTCTTTGGTGGTGTTCCATCTTGTTTTTTCTAGATAAACATGGATGTCCCCGGAGTTTTTTTATTTGGTACACGCGCTAAAGCTCAAAAATCGATTGACCGCAGAGCAAAAGATTGCAATGAAACGCGCTGACAAAATCGAAAGACCAAAGTGACAAGCGCCTCGGGCGCACCTGCGGGGACGAGATGGAGGAAACGGGTCGCGCCACACCAGCCATAAACTGTAACGATCGGCAACAACACTGACATCCGCCGGTTGTTTTGTTTTTCAGCCTTCCCGACCGAGCACAATCCCCCCATTCTGTGACATTCAATCGCCAAGGGAGGTTTTTGTGCGCATTTTTCGTGTTTCCATATTGCTTATTCCGCCTGGCGCCTGGGGTCGGACCAAGTCAATTATCTGAAATGCAAAGGTTAATCGATAAGAACTCCCGCATTTTCGCCCTTAGACGCGCATTTTCGTCGTCAAAAATGAACCTTTAAATGGCACGTGCAAATCGTCATCACATTCCGGGCAGGTGTGGCACATCACACATCGCTGCCACAAGAAAGAATTTTTCCTGAAATTCGCCAAGGACCGGGGCAGCAGACCCGTAGGTTGGGTTTCATTTCATTCAACCCAACCTACTACTTCATTGGATTGGAAGATGTTTTCTCGTCGAACCAATCGCCCGAGCGGAAACGCTTCGCGTGCCGCACAGCTCAGTCGTTATGCCCCAATGAAACAGCAATTGACATTCGCACCAAAAATGATACATTTATACTCAAATGACTGATATTTCTTTTGTCCTGAAAGTCGTTTTTTATCGTTCGGAGGCCGGCCATGAGCCGGTGAGGGAATGGCTGAAGGAATTGCCTCGCGAGGATAAGCGGCAAATTGGCGAGGACATCAAAACCGCACAGCTCGGCTGGCCGCTGGGCATGCCGCTTATCAGGAAAATCGAGCGGGATCTCTGGGAAGTCAGAACCAGGCTGGCCGATCGGATCGCAAGGGTACTGTTTACCGTTGACGGCGACCACATGATTTTGTTGCACGGCTTCATCAAGAAGTCCCAGGAAATCCCGCAAAACGAGCTCAAGACCGCGAGGACGCGGCTTGGTGTTTACAAGAGAGGTTCAAAATGAAAAACAAGCACATTGGCAGCAGCTTCGATGACTTCCTGGATGAAGAAGGACTTAGGGCCGACGCTGAAGCAGCGGCCATCAAAAGGGTCATTGCCTATCAGATTGAAATAGAAATGAAGCAGGCAAAGTTGTCGAAGACGGCAATGGCTGAAAAGATGCGTACGAGCCGGCCCGCCCTCGATAGACTTCTTGATCCCACCAACGTTTCCGTCACACTCCAGACCCTTGAAAAAGCGGCTCTAGCCTTAGGAAAAAGCCTGAAAATTGAACTGGCGGATTCGCGCCGTTAGCAGCAGGAAATGTTGGGTTTCATTTCATTCAACCCAGGCGCCTGGGGGGGGGACGTCCATGAAATTATGCGTTTCTCAAGGGGTTCCGGGGACAGCAGGAAATGTTGGGTTTCATTTCATTCAACCCAACCTACTACTCTGACGGTTCGGCCCTTGATGGCCGTCCGGGAGTTCACTCCGCTCGTTATGCCGGTCCCGCTGCGGATGACGCTGCCAATAACGCCAAATTGCTTGCCGAACTGGCGGCAGTCCCGGTTGAGCAACGCAGTGCCGCTTTTGTGTGCCGAATGGCCCTGTTCGATCCGGCCGACAACAGCTGCCGAATCTTTTCCGGGCTGGTCACCGGGCGGATCCAGAATGATGCCCGGGGGGACGGTGGTTTCGGTTACGATCCATTATACTTTGTCCCCGCCTACAGCAAGACGATGGCCGAGCTGTCGTTAGCAACGAAAAATCGCATCAGCCACCGGGGTGCAGCGCTACGTCAGGTAATCAGTTTTTTAACACGTCACGATTGATGCACTCGCAACAAGGGGTTTTATCATATTTTTTTCTTGGTCAGAACGGGCCGCCAAGTGTAGAATAGGGCACGTTGTCTGTCGCCTTGCGGCGCTAACCTTTTTCAGGAGGACGATACATGAAACTACGTAGTTTTCTGTTTCTGCTTGCAGCCGGACTGTTGATAGCCGGTTGTGCAGGACAACTTCAATCAACTGATCGAGAACTGATGAATCAGGCCATTGAAGCAGCGCAGCAGGCGCAAGCAGCGTCCGCACAGGCGCAAGCAGCCGTTGCTGAGGCGCAAGCGACCTCAAACCGCACCGACGTTGCGGCATCACGCGCTCAAGCCGCTGCCGACCGCGCCGCAAGTGCCGCGCAACGTGCCGAAGAGGCCGCCATGCAGGCATCATCGACCGCGACAATGGCTCAGGAAAGCGCTGTCAAGGCAGAAAAAGTCTTTGAAATGGGGCTGCGCAAATAACCGGTTACCACAATCTTCCGCTTTATCATGCAATAAAAAACCCGGCGATCGCCGGGTTTTTTATTGCATCGTCAACCTTTTTGCTAGTGCTTGGCGGTGGACGCCGATCGCAATGTCCACCGGCTATTGTCGGATGGTCGTCCGACCATATAGGGCAACCCACGCGCCGCGGAGATCGTTTCGATCAACGCTGTTTCATTTAATGGTTCTTGCCAGCCAAGGTCGCCAATCAACCGTCGTGCTTCAGCTGCGGGATCGTCAAACCGCTGGAGAAAATCCGGGTGAGCTTCGACAAACAGAGCGCTTTTGCGAACACCAACCTTGATTGGCTGGTAGATTATTCGCACCGGTGTGCCGAGCGCAACCCGACCGAATAAATCTTCAATGTCCTCGGGGTACATACGCAAACAACCATGACTGACCCGACGACCTACCCCGTACGGCTCGTTGGTCCCATGGATGCCGTATCCTTTTTTGGTCAAACCGAGCCAATAGTTTCCCAAAGGATTATCCGGCCCGGGGGTAACAACACGCCCCAGCTCAGGGCGTTCCTTACGAATCGATGGCGGTACCGCCCAGTGCGGATCACGTATTTTTTTATCGACCTGATAACGGCCCTCCGGGCTGTCGGCACCGTCAATGCCGATGCCGACAGGATAATACTTGACGCGCAAACGTTCATTTTCAGTCCACAAATAATAAAGTTTGAACTCCGCCAGATTCACCACAATCCCCGCTTCCGGAGCTCCTGGTAAAAGGGTCGCGTACGGCAGCAAGACCGGGCTATCGGTCGGTGGAAGCCAGACATCAAGATCGGGATTGGCGTTCTTTATCGCCTCAAAACCGATCCGCGCCACCCGTGCAACCTCGATCAGTGTTTCATCCTTCATGACCCGATGTTCCCGGTGAATCGCGATCATTTCCGGCAGGCGAGCAGCGTTAACCAGATATCCATTCTCCGGGGTTCGCGGGTCGGCAGCAAAGCTGGAGGTCGACAGACTAAAGAGGAGGGGAATTAATACAAACAGTTTATGCCGTGTTGTCATGCGCGTAGCATAACAAATTTGTTTAAATTATGGATATTTTTTCGTGCCCGGCACAGAGATAAACGCGTCGCCAACCGCTTGACTTTTATCGATCCCGGTGCTACAAGAACGCGGCATACAGACCGACACTATTAACTGGAGGTATAAACAATGGAAAGAACATTCGCAATTATCAAACCTGATGCATTCGCCGCGGGTAATGCCGGGAAAATTCTCGCCCGCATCTACGCCGAAGGATTCACTGTCGTCGGACTCAAAAAACTCTATATGAGCAAGGTGGAAGCCGAAGGGTTCTACTACGTCCATAAAGAGCGGCCGTTCTTCGGCGAGTTGACCGAGTTCATGAGCAGTGGCCCTTGCATCGTCATGGCACTTGAAGCCAAGGATGCCATCCGCAAGTGGCGTGATCTGATGGGCGCCACCAACCCGGCCGAAGCAGCAACCGGAACGTTGCGTAAAGAATTCGGCACGTCGATCGGTGAAAATGCGACCCACGGTTCCGATGCGCCGGAAACCGCCGCGTTTGAATTGGGATATTTTTTCAACGGACTTGAACTGCTCTGATCTGACGCGAAAAACTGTTGCCGGAACAAGTCCCATCGGTTACTATCGATGGGATTTTTCTTTTTCAAACGAGACCTTATGCTTTTCAATTCGCCGCTTTACATATTTTTCTTTTTGCCCACCGTGCTTCTGGTTTATTTCTTCTTTAACCAGAGGCATCTGGTTAAACTGGGGAAATACTGGTTACTGACGGCATCGCTCTTTTTCTACGGTTTCTGGAATCCGTTCTACGTCCCCTTGCTGGCCGGGTCAATCGGCGTCAACTTCACTTGCGGTATCCTGCTGGGCCGTTCTGCACAGCAAAGCAGAGTCCGGCGCACGCTGTTAGGTGTCGGCATTGGGTTAAATATTCTGCTCCTCGGCTATTTCAAGTACGCAAATTTTTTTCTCACGCCGATCACTGCACATTCAGTCAGCCCCTGTGATCTGCTGCATCTGGCGCTGCCATTGGCGATCAGTTTTTTTACATTGCAGCAGATTGCCTACCTGGTTGACCGCTATTATCAACAAACGTGCGAAAGCAACTTCCTCAACTACAGTCTGTTTGTTACCTTTTTTCCGCAGTTGATTGCCGGGCCGATTGTCCGTCATGGCGAGATGATGCCGCAGTTTGCACGTTTGCGGACAGTGTTGCCCAACTATCGCAACCTTGCTCTCGGGCTACTGATTTTCTTCATCGGACTGTTCAAAAAAGTTGTTATTGCCGATCCTTTCGGGGTCTGGGCAACCCAGGGCTTTGATCAGATGACGGTCCTCAATTTTGGCAACGCCTGGGTAACCTCGCTCAGTTATTCACTTCAGCTCTACTTTGATTTCAGCGGCTACACAGATATGGCTATCGGTGCTGCCTGCATGTTCAATATCAACTTGCCGCAAAACTTCAATTCCCCCTACAAGGCGCTTAATATCCAGGAATTCTGGCGGCGCTGGCACATAACTCTGTCACGCTGGTTGTATGATTATCTGTACGTCCCGCTCAGTTGTCGGTCTGAATCCGCAAGGCTGCGAGAAAATATCCCGCACCCCAACCAGCGGACAAACTACCGTGCGGTGCAGGCCATCTTCATGGTGTTTGTCCTCTACGGGGTGTGGCACGGCGCGGGATGGACTTTTATGATCTGGGGCATGCTCCACGGGGCAGCCTCGATTGTTCACAGATTCTGGCAAAAGCGCAAAACGCCGTTGCCGCGCTGGTCAGCATGGCTGCTGACGTTTGGTTTTGTGAACGCCGCCTGGGTCTTGTTCCGGGCATTATCGCTGGATGATGCGTTAAAGGTGTATCGCGGAATGATCGGAGCCAGTGGTTTCGGAATGCCGGATGCCTTTCCGCCAATCTCCTTAACGCTGGTCTTTTGCGTCCTTTTGATTGTGCTGTTTGCCCCGAATTCCATGGAACTCAAAGAACGCTTGCGACCGAATTTAGCCTGGACTTTATTTATTGCGGCAGTCATTACTGTCAGTCTGGCCCATTTGAGTCGCGTGACTGAATTCCTCTATCTGCGGTTTTGACGATAATGACGTGTAATTTCTCTTATCAGCGTTTTTGCCTGATCACCATCCTGATTATTGTCGGAGCACTGCTGTTCAATCTGCTTGTGTGGCGACTGCTCAACCGTCAGTTACTGACTCCCGAAGAGGGCGTTTATATCGGAGAACTGGCGCAAACAGGCTATCTGTATGACCACACCGCACCACGTCGCAATACCATCGACCTGCCGCGCAGACATCTGCGTTATGCCGAATATGCGGGGCAGAAAATTGACGTGCTGACCATCGGTGATTCGTTTTCCCAGGGCGGCGGTAACGGCCCCAACCGATTTTACCAGGACTACATCGCCTCTTTGCAAAACCTCGCCGTGCTCAACCTTCCGCTAAAAATTGATAGCGCCAACAATTTACTCGAAAGCATTGCGATCCTCGTCAACAGCGGTTTTATTGAACGCATCAACCCCCGTTACATCCTCCTGCAACGCAGCGAGCAAAATATTTATGAATTCGCCGCAACCACTGATCTGGGAAAAAGTTTGCCCCCTGAGCAATTGAACAATATGCTCGCCAGCACCACCCTGCCCGCTGGCAGCGATACCGACCCCGGCACATTCGACCTGCCGGGCAACCACTTTTTGAACCCGGCCAATCTGAAGTGGCTCTGGTATAAAATCGGTTACTTCTTTTCTCGCAATGCCTTTATCTCACATGTTTACCGGGAAGAGCTTGATCATTCTCTTTTCAGCGGTGCCCATGGAGATGCGCTCCTGTTTCTGGACAAGGCCCTGGATAAACACCGTGACAAGCAAAAAGCCCTGGACGAACGCGCGGTGCGCCGGATCAATGAAAATCTGAACCGTCTGGCTTCACTCCTCGCAGAAACCAATATCCGCCTGGTATTTATGCCGGTGCCCGACAAATACTCACTCTACCGCCCCTATTTACGCGAAAAACATTATTCCCGCAGTGCTTTTTTTGAACACCTGCGTTGGCAACCGAAAGTATATCAACTCATCGACACCGATGCGATTCTGGGGCAGGAACTGAAAACCGGCGTCAAAGACCTCTATTGGATCGACGACACCCACTGGAGCTGGAAGGCTTCCAGGGCAATCTTTGAACAGTTTCGCTTTGAGAAATAAATTCTACACCTTACCGCAAGCTATGAACTACTTACCTGGCCTGCCACGGACCACAAAGACAACATGACTGAAACGCCGCTTATTGATATCAAGAACCTCTCCTTGCCCGAGTTGACGCAATTACTCACCGGGCTCGGCAAGGAGAAATTTCGTGCCAGGCAGATCATGCAGTGGATTTATGCGCGCGCGGTTACAGACTTTACGGCCATGACCGACCTGTCGAAGGCATTTCGCACCGAATTACAGCGCCGCTTCGTTATTTCTGACTGGATTCCGGAGACCGTTGAGGCCTCGATCGACGGCACCCGCAAGTATCTTTTCAGACTGGCGGACGGTGAAGCGATCGAAGCGGTTCGCATCCCGATGGATGAGGGCCGGGCCACCCTCTGCATCTCAACCCAGGTCGGTTGCGCCATGCAGTGTGATTTCTGTCTCACCGGCACTTTTGGGTTGACCCGCAATCTGCTCCCGGCAGAGATTGTCAATCAGGTTTGCGCCGCCCGTAAAGACGGCCCGATCAACAACATCGTCCTGATGGGAATGGGTGAGCCCCTGCATAACCTCGACAATGTCATTAAGGCATTAAATATCATCTATCTCCCGATCGGGCTTGATTACGGCCCGCGCCGGGTAACACTTTCAACCTCCGGGCTTGTCCCGGAACTGGCTGAGCTGGGGCGTCGCATCGAAGTAAATCTGGCGATTTCTCTCAACGCCACCACCGACGAACTCCGCAACCGCCTCATGCCGATCAACCGGCGTTATCCACTGGATCAGTTGATGAGAGCTTGTCGTGATTTTCCATTGAAACCGAGTCGCCGGATTACCTTCGAGTACATTTTAATCAGGGACCTCAACGACACCCCTGCCGATGCCAAACGACTGGTCAAGTTGCTGCACGGCATGCGTGCCAAGGTCAATCTGATCCCTTTTAACGAACATCCGGAATCGCCCTATCGAACCCCCGATGAAAGCACCATCGGTACGTTTCAAAGCTATTTACTCGACCGGGATATTGTCGCTATTCGGCGCGCTGGCAAGGGGCTGGATATTTCCGCCGCCTGTGGTCAACTGAAGGGCCGCCTGGAACTTCGCCAGCCGTTGGCAGCAAAACCTGTAAATCAACTGGATTGATCAATAATAAGGAGATTTGCCATGGAAGAAACAATGATTGGAGTCATTGGCGGCAGCGGACTTTACGCGATGGACGAACTGACGAACGTACAGGAAATCCGGGTTGAAACTCCGTTCGGAGATCCTTCCGATCGCTATATTACCGGCACCCTGGACAACATCAAACTGGTTTTTTTGCCCCGCCACGGGCGCGGGCACCGCTTGCTCCCCTCGGAAGTCAACTACCGCGCCAACATTTTCGGCATGAAAAAGCTCGGCGTGCAGCGAATCATTTCGGTTTCTGCCGTTGGCAGCATGCGGGAAGAGATCATGCCGGGGCATATCGTTATACCAGACCAGTTTTTTGACCGGACCCAGGGAAAACGCGCGGCAACCTTCTTTGGCGACGGGATCGTCGGTCATGTCCAGTTTGCCGATCCGGTTTGCAGTGATCTGGCCGAAGTCCTCTATACCTCTTCGGTTGCAAGCGGGGCGATAACGCACCGGGGGGGAACCTACATCTGCATTGAAGGTCCAAATTTCTCAACCCGTGCCGAATCCAACATCTACCGCAGCTGGGGGGTTGATATCATCGGTATGACCAACATCCCGGAAGCCCGACTGGCAAGGGAAGCTGAAATCTGTTACGGAACGATCGCCCTGGCGACCGATTATGACTGCTGGCACGAGACGCACGATGATGTTTCCGTTGAAGCGGTGATTGCAATTATCGAGCAAAATGTCGCCACGGCCCGCACCATAATCAAGACCGCCGCGCGGCGCCTTGACAAGCAACCCGGCTGTCCCTGCGGCGGCGCGCTCGAATATGCGATTATGACCCAAAAAGATCTGATCCCCGAATCAACCCGGAAAAACCTGCAACCAATCATCGGCAAATACTTGAAATAACCGTGTAATTCTGGTTTAGTTATTGCGTTTTTCGGATCTATTTGGTTAAATTCAAAGCGCTGCATAAAATATTTGCAACAGTCTGGAGAATTGGATGAGTATTCTGGTTGTTGGGTCGGTTGCTTTCGATTCGGTCGAAACACCTTTTGGAAAAGTCGAAGATATTCTTGGTGGTTCTGCCACCTATTTTTCGACCTCCGCCAGCTTTTTCACCGATGTCAATCTGGTGGCGGTCGTCGGTGAAGATTTTCCGGACGATCATCTGGATTTTCTTCGTTCACGCAATATCGATCTTTCCGGTCTGCAAACGATGCCAGGGGAAACATTTCGTTGGAAGGGTCGTTACGGTTACGATTTGAACGAGGCGCAGACGCTGGAAACGCATCTCAATGTCTTCGAGTCATTTCGTCCTGAACTGCCGGAAAACTATCGGGACGCGGAATACGTTTTTCTGGCCAACATCGATCCGGAGTTGCAACTCGAAGTCCTGAAGCAGGTCAAAAACCCGCAACTGGTCGCCTGCGATACAATGAACTTCTGGATTGAGGGAAAGCGCGATGCCCTGCTGAAAACGTTGCCTCATGTTGACATTCTGATCATCAATGATGCTGAAGCCCGGCAGCTCGCTGACGAACCGAATGTGATCAAGGCGGCACGTAAAATCCTCACCTTCGGGCCGAAAACATTGGTCGTCAAGCAAGGTGAATACGGTGCACTGATGGTGTCGGAGCACGCTGTATTTTCCGCGCCGGCCTACCCTCTCGAATCAGTTTTTGACCCGACCGGAGCCGGTGACACGTTTGCTGGCGGGTTCATCGGCTACCTGGCATCAACCCGCAATCAGTCAGAAGCCTGTCTGCGCCAGGCAATCGTATTCGGCAGTGTGATGGCCTCATTCACCGTCGAAGACTTCAGCCTTAACCGCCTCCGGATTCTCAATTCATCGGAAATTAAAGAACGCTTTCGTACCTTTAAACTTCTGACCCACTTCGACGACCTGTAAAGGAATTGCTTCGTGTTCAAATGGCAAGAGGCTATCGATCATCTTGACCTGCCGGCACACCGGGTCTTACGACTGCATCAGTCACAAAACCAGGTGCAGGTCGCACTCCCCGGCGTTCCTTCGCAGGAAGCAAAAGCTTACGTCTGCGCTTTCAGTGCCAAGTCAGGACTCAAGGTAACGATCGCTCTGCACCTGAAGAGCAGCAATAAGATTGCTTTTTTTTTCCATCGCCATAACATCGCCGGTCGCTCGGCCAAAGAACTCGTGCAGGACGCCCTTGACTACGCAGAATCGATGGGCTTCTCGCTATCAGACACCGATTATCATCTCGCATCGGCATCACTGCAGGAAAAATTATGGACCGAGTGCCCGCTAAGTAAAGGTTTCCCCCCGGAGGGGGCAATCGAAAACCTTGAAGAAATTGATGACATTCAGGACGTGGCGGATGAACCCCCTGATGAACCGCCTGCTGCAGTCATTGAGCTCCCGCCTGAAACTTTAACAGAGGAAGTTGAAGAGGTTGTTGAGGTTGAAGACATTGAGAGCGACCTCAACGATGAGCAGGAATCTGCGCCGGAAAGCACGGAACCCGCAGCGTTGGAATCGACCGCAAATGAGCTCTCTGCAGAAACACCCCGTTCCCCGGATAACACATTGAAAGAAAACCTCGGGCGTTTACTCGCCTCGTTTTAGGAGCCCATGTGACCCGTGTCAAAGGTATATTGACTATCGTTCTTTGCACTCTGCTGCTGATTTCCTGCAGCGCCACAAAGGAAAAAGTTGACGCAGGGGAAGTCCACTATATTCTCGGCGTATCGTACTTGCGCGAGAACAATCCGACGTTAGCCCTGAAGGAATTTCTGATCGCCTACGATTCAGAAAACAGTGGTCGAGTTCATTCCGGACTCGGCCAGGCATACCAGCTGAAGCGCGCGTTCAAGGAAGCTGAAGAGCATTACAAAACTGCTTTGCGAAGGGATGAGAACAACCCGCAATTTGCCAACAACCTGGCCGCACTTTATCTCGATATGGGCCGTTGGGATGCCGCGATCAAATATTTCAATCAGGCTGCTGACAATCTGCTTTTTACTACCCCGGAAATAGCCCTGACCGGGCTGGGCGTCGCCTATTACCAAAAAGGCGAATATCCTCAAGCGATTATCCAGTTTGAAAAATCGATCAATCTGGCACCGCGCTTTGCACAAACTTACTACCATCTCGGTGAAACTTATTTTGCGCTCGACAAACCTGATCTTGCCTTGCTCCAGTTAAATCACGCCATCGATCTTTCTCCCGCTTATGCAGCAGCATATTACAAACGGGCACTGACCTATCTGAAGCTGAAAAATAACGTAGCGGCCAAAACTGATTTCATGCGTGTTCTGGCGCTTGTGCCTGACAATGAAATCGGACGTCTGAGCAAAGATTATCTGCGGCTGCTGAAGTAACATGATGACAACAGACCTCGCTATCGGAAGCACTCTGGAAGAGCGGCGCACAACGCTTGGCTTGTCTCTTGACGAGATTGCTGCCAAAACACGCATCCGCCGGGAATATCTCGCCGCCCTTGAAGCTGAGGACTACACCAAACTTCCGGGCACAACATTTGTCACCGGATTTCTGCGCAATTACGCAGATTTCCTCGGGCTTGACGCCGACCGGATGGTGGCTGCATATATTTCCCAACGCGACGCCTCAGCAACCGACAGCGCGCCCCCGCCACGGCAAGAAGTTCTGCCGCGCTGGAGAATCCATTTTGTCGTTGTCGCATTATCAGCACTGCTGTTGGTCGGCTACTGGTTTTTTTCATCAGAGCAAATCGCTCCGTTGCAGATACCGACGGCACAACCGCCAGCAGACACTCTACCGGTGCCGGAATTGTCCCCACCGGTAGCTCCCGCTGCACTACCGATGAACGTTGCAAAGCCGGAGCAACCGCTCCCCATAAAAATATCGTTAGCTCGCCGGGGGGTGTTGCAATTGAACGCAGCGGGAGCGACACAGATCGTTCTCACCATCGACAATCGCCCTCAGCAACGCTATAATCTGAGTCAGGGTTCACGTTTGAGCTGGGAAATCAACACTCATGCCACGGTCCACATTACCGATCCTGCTCAGGTTAAACTGCAACTTAATCAAGAGCCCATCCTGTTACAAGGCAACCACGATATCATCTTTTTTCGCCCGGCGAACTGATTCACGGAGGGAGGAGCGCATGCTGCTGATTGAATGTCCCGCCTGCGCAGCACGCTACAAGGTCAAACCGGGAAAAACCCGGAAACAGACAACCAGTATCAAATGCCCTGCCTGTGAGCATATTTTTTCGATTTCACTGGCCGACGGAGCCATCATCATCAACGAAGAAGAAAAAAACACCGCTCTCCCGAAGATCCTCATCGTCGACGATTCAAATGCATTTCGCAATATCCTGGCAGATATTTTACGTTCACCAAAGGTGAATATTTTAACCGCAGCCAACGGCAACGACGCTTTACAAATGATTGCCCAGGAACATCCTCAACTGGTAATTCTGGATCACGTCCTGCCCGACATCAGTGGCGCCGCAATCGTTCAAAAAATAAAATCGTTCAGATCCTTGAGTGCAACCCGTTTTTTTATTCTCAGCGACACAATCGTGAACGGCACTCCGACTCCTGAACTCGCTGATTGCGGTGCCGACGCCTTTTCTTCAAAATCATTCAAACCTGAGCAACTGCGGGAACGCGTCGCGGCCCTGCTTCAGACATGATACCAGATCCCGCCCGTAAATCGGCCGTGATCATGCCCCACAGACTTCTACCAACCCGTTGTAATAGCGTTATTTATTTAGATATATCAGCTTGACAGACAGCAACGCCATGCTACCCTTCACTCATGAAAGGGACATCATGGCGCAATTACAATTCCACAACATACTCGTTCTCGACGATGAGAAAAATTCCCGTGTTGTCCTGTGCAAATTATTGCAGAACGAAGGGTATAACGTCAGCAGTGCCGGCAACGGCGATGAAGCTCTGGACATGTTACATACGACAAACTATCAACTGGTTATCAGTGATATCAACATGCCGGGAATGAACGGCCTCGATTTTCTTAAAAGAGCACAAAAACTTCGACCGGAAATAAAAATTATCATGGTCACCGCCTACGGCGATATCAGTTCATACCTCGAAGCCATGAACTTCGGAGCATCAGAATACCTGAACAAACCGGTGAGGATTAAAGAACTTAAATCCGTCATGCATAAACTCACTCACTGTTCCACCACTCTATCCGGTGGAGAGACACGGGAGGCTTAACCATGAGCGATTATCGTACGATTCTCTTTGCAACCGATTTTTCCGAAAGTTCTGATTATGCATTTGAACATGCTTTTGCGTTGACCAAGAAATTTTCGGCACGCCTGCTGATGCTTCATGTTATTAACGAGCCTGTCGATCTGCGCGGCTTTTACGTCCCGCATATCTCATTTGACAAACTTGAAGAGGAAATCGAAGCGGGGGCGCACAAAATGATGGAACACTTTTGTGCAACACATATTAAAGATTATGCCAACGTTGAAACCTTTATCGTCCCCGGCATCCCTTATGATGAAATTATTCGTAAAGCTATCGAGACAGACAGCGATTTGATTGTCATCGGCACCCACGGTCGTACTGGCATAGACCACATGCTCTTCGGCAGCACGGCTGAAAAGGTGGTCCGTAAATCAACGATCCCGGTATTGACCATTCGTGCCGGTGACTGATGCTGTAAAAAACTACTCTCTTTCCGTTATCTTTCACAGGGGGAATACCCTCTTGTCAAACAGACCGCCTCCGGCTATGCTGACCGATAAACGGTTTTAGTCATTCATCAACCAGGGGCAAATATGGGCGAGCGCATACTCATTATCGATGATGAGCGGGTTATTCTTAATCTCACTCACATGATCCTCAACGATCGGGGACATGTGGTTTTTACTGCTGGCAACGCGATGGAAGGACTGGCCATCGTTGCCCGTGAGCACCCGGCCCTGGTTGTGCTTGACTACATGTTGCCAGCAATGGACGGCCTCACCGCCTTACGCACAATCCGTGAGCAGTTCCCGCGTACTTACGTCGTCATGTTCACCGGCAAGGGAAGTGAAAAAGTTGCCGTTGAACTGATGAAAGCGGGAGCTTCCGATTACATTCTCAAGCCATTTTCCAATCAGGATCTGATCGATCGGATTGAAGCCGTCCTGCGCTTACGCGAGGCCGAACTCCATAACATCGAACTCCGCCAGGAACGCGAAAAACTGATTGCCAGAATTGCGAACTGGAACAGCGAGCTTGAACGACGTATTGAGGAAAAATCACGAGAACTCGAAAAAGCCCATGCCGAAATTCTCCAGATTGAAAAACTTGCGTCCCTCGGTCATCTCTCCGCCGGCATGGCTCATGAAATTCGCAACCCCCTGAACGCTATCGGACTGTTTACCCAATTACTACAGACCGAACTCGCCAACGACAGCGAAAAAAGTGAATATCTCGAAAATATCATGCGCGAAGTCGATCGTATCGATGAAACGCTGATCAACCTCCTGGCGTTACAACGACCGACCGACAATGAACGCACCCCGGTCATGATCAACGAAATCATCGAACAGGTCATTGCCGACAATCAGGCACGCATTGCTGCCAGGAATATCAACGTCAGCACCCGATTCCTCCGTCTGCCGCCGCCATTACAGGCGGCGAAAAATGAAATTACCGTTGTCTTTTCCAACCTGATCAACAATGCACTCCATGCAACAGACCCCGGTGGCACAATTGTCGCCGAGCTTGACCACGATGATACCCGGATGTTCGTATCGATCCGCGACGATGGCTGTGGCATCCCGGAAAAAAACCTGAACCGGATCTTTGACCCCTTTTTCAGTACGCGTCAAAAAGGGACGGGGATCGGTTTATCGATTGTCCACCGTTCTGTCCGTGACCACGGTGGACGCATTACCGTCCAAAGCGAGGTCGGCAGCGGCACAACCTTTCATCTTGAGTTTCCTTTTTATCTTTCCGATAACGACCGGCAAGCCTGAATCCGTTTCGACCATGAATCGACCTGGCCAATAATGATGAGATATTGTCTTCGTGAGCTGCGGCTCCTGCCGGATGAACCAGTTGAACTTTTACCTCTGAAAATCGCTGCCGAGCTGTCGCTCTGCGCTTCTTGCGTCACCAATGTACGGATCATCCGCCGCGGTCTCGACGCACGAAAAAAACCACGGATTAACTTCATTTACTCCGTTGAGTTCGACCTTGCCGATGATCTTCCCGCACCATCGCATCCGCGCCTGGAGCAGGTTGTACCTGCCCAGCCACTTTCGCAGCTGCACCTGTTAGCGCCCCGCCAGTTGCTTGTCGTCGGCATGGGTCCAGCCGGACTTTTTGCCGCCTGGCGCGCCGCGCACAGCGGCTTCAAGGTGACGCTGCTGGAACGGGGGCGACCGGTGGAACAACGCGTACGCAACGTGCAGGCTTTCTGGCAGAAGGGTCACTTCGACCCGCGCAGCAATATCCAGTTTGGCGAGGGGGGGGCCGGTACTTTTTCCGACGGGAAACTGACGACCCGCCTGCGCCATCCCGGAATCGCCCTGATTCTGCGCACCCTGGTTGACTGCGGTGCGCCGCCGGATATTCTGATCGATGCCAAACCGCACATCGGAACTGATCGCTTGCGTCTGGTGCTGATTAATTTCCGGCGAAAGCTGCTGGAAAAAGGGGTCGATATCCGTTATGATGCGACCCTGACCGGGCTCGTTGTCAACCAAGGTCGGGTCACTGCGGGGATCGTAAACGATTGCGGGGAGGTTCCCTGTGCTGCGCTGCTGCTGGCCCCCGGCCACAGTGCTCGCGACACCTACGAAATGCTCCACGCCAAGGGAGTTGCACTTGCGGCGAAAGCCTTTGCCGCCGGTTTGCGTATTGAACATCCGGTTGAGCTGATCAACCGCATTCAATTCGGCAGCAATACCGATAAACTGCCTGCCGCTGACTATGCACTGAGCTGGAACGACCCGGCGACCGGACGCGGCTGTTATTCCTTCTGCATGTGTCCCGGCGGTGAAGTGGTTGTCGCCAGTTCCGAAACCGGCGGCGTCGTTGTCAATGGCATGAGTAAACTTCGCCGGGCGGCACCTTTTTCCAACAGCGCACTGGTCGTCAGCGTTCTCCCGCACGATTGTGTCACGCAAGATATCCCCCCCGGCCCGCTGGCGGGGATCTATTGGCAACGGCGTCTGGAACAGAGTGCATTTATCGCGGGGGGCGGAAACTACCACGCCCCGGCGCAAAATCTGCTTGCTTTTCTCGAATCCGGCACCGGGCCATTGCATTCCAGTTGTCGTCCAGGCATCCGCGAAGCTGATCTGGCGGCGCTGCTGCCCGCATTTATCACCCACGGCCTGCGCACCGCCCTGCCCTGTTTTGAGCGGCGGATGCGTGGCTTTATTAGCCGCGAAGCAACCCTGACCGGGGTCGAAACCCGAACCTCGGCGCCGCTGCGGATCTTGCGCGATGAACACGGCGAATCGGTCAGTCATCCCGGTCTTTACCCGGTCGGCGAAGGGGCCGGATATGCTGGCGGGATCATGAGTGCCGCCCTTGACGGTCTGCGCGTCGTTGATCGACTTGCAGCACGTTTTAACCACGGGAGTACCACTGAATGAAATCTATTTTTGCGGCCCGCATTCGCGAACGCGACTGGGTTGACACTATCTTTCTGGTGCGTGAAAAAATCACCGCCATGGCCAAGAATGGCAAACCTTACCTGACTTTGAAGTTAATGGATAATAGTGGTGAAATCGAAGGGCGCGTATGGGATCGGGTGGAGCAATTCGCCGCCCTTTTTGAACGCGACGATTTTATTCGAGTCACCGGACAAGCCAGTGTCTATCTCGGTAAGATGCAGCTGGTTGTGCAGGAAATTTTTCCGGTCAACGAAAGGGATGTCGATCTGGCTGATTTTCTGCCGACATCCCCGCGTCCGGTCGCCGAGATGATCACCGAACTGCACTGTGTGGTCGACAGGTTGACCAACAAATCATTACGTGCCTTGATGAAAGCCCTGCTCGCCGATGAAGTATTTATGGCCAGCTATTGCAAGGCACCGGCGGCCAAAGCCATGCATCATGTCTATCTCGGCGGATTACTCGAACATTCACTGGCGATTGTGGCCTTGACAACGGATATCAGCAAACGCTACCCGGAGCTTGATCGCGATCTGCTGGTTGTCGGGGCGCTGCTGCACGATGTGGGCAAAATCGTCGAACTCGATTACAATCGCAGCTTCGATTACACCGACGCGGGAAAGCTTCTCGGCCATATCGTTCTCGGGGTTGAACTGATTGAAGCCCGCATCCGCACCTTGCCCGACTTTCAGCCGGATGTCGCGTTGCTGCTCAAGCATCTGATCCTGTCACACCACGGTCAGTATGAATATGGTTCACCGAAACGCCCGAAAACGATTGAAGCGATCATCCTGAACTACCTTGATGATCTCGATTCAAAGATCAACGGCATTCGCACCCATATCGCCAAAGAGCCGGACAGCGAAAAATCATGGACAGCCTATCACCGCCTCTACGATCGTTACTTCTTTAAAGGCTTTCCGGCGCAGCAGCCCCCCCGGGATGAGCCGCCGGTCATCCTCGCATCGCCGCCAAACACCGCGTCGTTGCCGCAGGAGCGCAAAAGAGAAGAACGCCCGCGTGAAAATCGTCGCCCCGAAAAAAAATTTGGCTACAGCCTCGGCGAGCAACTGAAGGATAAAAATCTCAGTCTGTTCGATACCGACGAATAAATTTCCAAGGAGTGCTGAATGTTACTTAAAACCCTGCCGGTTGGTCCGCTGCAAGTCAATTGCTACCTGGTTGCCTGCCCGGCAACCCGCACCGCACTGGTGATCGATCCCGGCAGCGACAGCGAAGATATTTTGCGCGTGCTGGCAGAAGACGACTGGCAGCCGACGCTGATCGTCAATACCCATGGTCACTTCGATCACGTTGGCGGCAACCTGCGGCTGACTGAAGCCACCGGCGCTGAGCTGTTGATTCACCAGCTCGACCGCCCCCTGCTCGAACGCGTAACGCAACATGCCGCCGCCTTCGGCCTGAGCACCGACCCGTCACCCCAACCGAACCGGCTGCTCAAGGATGGTGATATCATTGATGTTGGCACCCTTTCGTTTACAGTCCTTCACACCCCGGGGCACTCCCCGGGGGGGATCTGCCTCGCCGGGCACGGACACCTCTTTGTCGGAGACACCTTGTTTGCCGGATCCGTCGGTCGTACCGACCTGCCGGGAGGCGATCATCAGACCCTGATCGACAGTATTCAACACCGCCTGTTACCCTTTTCCGATAACACTATCGTCCATCCGGGACATGGTCCGGACACCACCATCGGCGCGGAACGGAAACATAATCCGTTTTTACACCCATAGGAGCACGCCATGCTGCAAGGCAAAGAAATCATTCTCGGTGTCTGCGGCGGGATTGCCGCTTACAAAGCGGCAGAACTGACCCGCCTCTATATCAAGGCCAACGCGAATGTCCATGTGGTGATGACCAGGGCGGCGCAAGAGTTTATCACTCCGCTGACGTTCCAGACCCTCAGTGGCAACCCCGTTCATACGAATCTGTTCAATCTTTATCAGGAGAGTGAGATCAGCCATATTGCGCTTGCCGAGCGTGCCGACATTTGCGTCGTTGCCCCCGCGACCGCCAACGTCATCGGCAAACTGGCGGGCGGCATTGCGGACGACCTGCTGACCACAACCCTGATGGCAACCAGGGCACCGATTCTCCTTGCCCCGGCCATGAACGTCAATATGTGGGAAAATTCCATCTGTACCGACAATCGTCAGCGGCTGCAGAACAACGGCTACCGCATCCTTGACCCGATCAGCGGAATGCTTGCCTGCGGTTGGGAAGGGAAAGGCAAGCTTCCCGAACCGGCAGCAATCTTCGCAAAGACACTGGAGTTGCTGACGCCCAATGATCTGGCCGGGCGAACGGTGCTGATCAGCGCGGGACCGACCCGCGAGGAAATTGATCCAGTGCGCTTCATCAGCAATTATTCCTCCGGCAAAATGGGCTATGCTATCGCCGCCGCTGCCCGCCAGCGAGGTGCCCGCACCATTCTTGTCTCCGGCCCGACCTGTTTGCCGCAGCCGCATGGAGTGGAGCGCATTGACGTCACCTCGGCACAACAGATGCGCACGGCGATGCTAAACCACGCGCCTCAGGCGGACATCATTATCAAGGCTGCGGCGGTGGCCGATTACCGACCGGCAACGCGGGCCGATAAAAAGATCAAAAAGAGCGACGCTTTCGACATGATTCTGGCGCTGGAGAAAACCCCCGACATCCTGGCAGAGATCGGCGAGGATAAAGGGCGAGCCATTCTGGTCGGTTTTGCCGCAGAAACGGAAAATTTGCTCGACAACGCTGCCGCGAAGCTGGAGCAGAAGAATCTTGACCTGATTGTCGCCAATGACATCAGCCAGGAAGGGGCCGGTTTCGATGGTGACACCAACATCGTGCGACTGCTTTACCGTGGCGGGCGGATTGAGGAGCTGCCTCTGATGACGAAAGAGGCCGTCGCGAACCAGCTTCTCGACCGAATCCTGGGTTTGACTCTGTGATGCGTGGGGTTGATGCGGACAGCTAACGACGATCAGGTAACGGCAATCAGATCAAGAATCTCGTCTGGATTCAGCACCCCGTCGCGAAAACGGATTTTCAGCCCGTCGAGAATCAGTGCTGCGTCTTCAGTGGAGAGTTTCCCTTCGAGCCACAGATGATGGAGGTTTTTACGCAGGATGGCGGCAGCGGTCAAAGCCCGTTCTCCGGTCGGATCAGCCCTGAAAAAAGGGCTATCATCCCCCTCGTTTAAAATACTGAAAATTGCCTGCACCGAATGGGTCAGATATTCTTCACGATCGACATCTGCAATTCGCCAACGCGAGGAGCCTTCCATCGCGCGCAACACCTGTTGCCACTGATGGAGACGATTGAGCAACAACAACGAGTTGAATAAATGTTTATTGGTTTTAAACGAAAAAATGGTATCGGACAGCACCCTGCGCATCATCGCATCGTGCTGGCGAAATTTGCGCTGGGCAACATCGCGTGCCAGCTCCCAGATTGCTGCAGGAACCCGACTTTCAAAGCGCATTTCCCAATAAGCGTGACGATGGATAACGGTGTTGTACGTCCGCACCAGTTTGTACGGCACAAAGTAGCAATGAGCAACCGAATCGGCGGCCAGGTGAGCCAGGTAACCGTAGCCACAAGCGCGTTGCGCATCGTTTTTCGCAGCAGCAAGAATTTTTCTTCCCATCCGCCACGAATGACAATGCTTCGAATGATGGGTATATTTTTTGGCAAGGGTGATATCGGCGCTGATACAGCCATAGAGAAAATCGTGCGGCCAGGCACGCAACAACGCCGCCGTCGCCTCAGGCAGGGCATCCAAGGCACCGAGAATTTCCGCGCCGAACTGCAAGTGCGCACCGACCCCCCAGGCCCAGACGCAGTCGGGAGACAATAGCAGTAAAACGAGGATAAATAATATTTTCAGCACGTTACCTTTCATGCTCAGGCGTTGTAAATGAATAATATGGTTCAAGATTGCGCTCAGATTCAGGTCAGATTTGGCCGCACTGATTGAGCCAAACCACAGACGTAGCAGGGTTACGTCGAGGATTTGACGATTGAAGTTCGGCTAAAGATGGCCTGAAGATGAGATGCAAGATGCCCATGTTATTTGTTTGCAGCTCCTTAGAGAATAGTTCAGCACACGGGAGTTGTAAAGGACCATGCCCGATCAAATCAGCAACGACATGTATGAAGCGGTCGGCGCGGCGCGTGCGCTCTTGACCCAGTTACATGATTACGGGGTCACTGAGTTTATCGCTTCCGCACCACGCGAACCAGCCCCTTGCCCACCGGGAGAATCCATCTCTCACAACGGCGTCCCTTGTCGGCAAGAAACGCTTGAAGAAATTACCGTTGAGCTCGGAGATTGTCAACGTTGTCCGCTCTGTGAAAAACGCACCAGACTGGTCTTTGGCGTCGGCGACCCGAATGCGCGGCTGGTTTTTGTCGGCGAGGGCCCGGGGCGCGAAGAGGATCAACGTGGCGAACCGTTTGTCGGTGAAGCGGGGCAGCTCCTTGACCGCATCATTGCCGCCATCGGCCTGAGTCGGGCGGAGGTCTACATCTGCAATGTCGTCAAGTGCCGCCCCCCCGGCAATCGCGATCCACACCCTGAAGAAATCGCGACGTGTGAAGTATTTCTGCGCCGGCAACTGGCTGCAATTCAACCAGAGATGATTGTTGCACTGGGGAAATTTGCCGCCCAGAGTTTGTTGCGTAAGACGATCCCGATCAGCCAGTTACGCGGACATTGGGAGGAGTACGCAGGGATTCCACTAATGCCAACTTTTCATCCGGCGTACCTGCTGCGCAATCCCTCATCCAAGCGTGAGGTTTGGGAGGACATGAAACAGGTGATACGGCGGTTGCGAGAAAACGGAGAACGTTTCAGTCACAAAGATCATAAGCCGCTGACATGACCCTGCGTTTTACAAATATCTCTAAAACCTGCCCCCTGCCTTACGGCTTGAAGGTCGTTCTCGACGATATTTCCGCGAGCATCCCAAGCGGCACCATTAGCGCTCTGATCGGTCCGTCCGGAGGGGGGAAGACCACCCTGCTGCGCCTGCTTAACCGTCTCGACGATCCGACCTCCGGAAAAATATTTCTCGACGAACAAGATATCACCACCATCGACCCGCTGCTGCTGCGCCGCACCGTCTCCCTGCTGCCGCAAAAACCGCTGATGTTTCCCGGCACTGTCCGCGACAACCTGCGGATTCCCCTGGCCCTGCACGGACGGCCGCAAAAGACCGACACGCAACAAGGCGAGCTTCTCCGTCGCTGCCAGCTCGAACCGGAGCTGCTCGGGCAAATTGCCCAGACTCTCTCAATCGGCCAACAGCAACGTGTCGCCCTCGCCCGAACCCTGCTCCTTGAACCACAGGTGCTGCTCCTCGACGAACCGACCGGCGCCCTCGACCGGCGCACGGCGGATCGCCTTGCGAATCTGCTGATCGAGAGCGGCCTGACGGTCGTGATGATCAGTCACGACCTGCGGCTGTGTGAACGTGTCGCCACGCAACTACTCTATCTTGAAAACGGCAAGCTGATTGAAACCGGGCCGCCAACGCGATTACTGAACCATCCGCGAAGCGTCGCGCTTCGCGACTTTCTGGCCGAGCCCGCAACAGTGAAGGTCGCCGATGAATAATGCCATCGTCGATCTCAGTCTCTCTGACCTTGCACTGGCCTATACCCTGATTCTGGTCAGCCTCGCCCTGTCACGCTGGCAACGTATCGGTCGTGAACGTCAACTGCTCTGGGCATCATTTCGCATGGTCGCCCAATTGCTGGCGGTCGGTTATGTCCTTCATCTGGTCTTCGCCATCCCCCATCCCGGTGCGATCCTGCTCATCCTGCTGGTGATGCTCGGCTTTGCCATGCAAGTCATCGGCGAGCGGGTCAAAGATCGCATGCCGCGTTTTTATCGCATTATCGGTGGTTCTTTGCTGGTCGGCTGCGGCGCGGTAACCTTTATCCTCTGCATCGCGATCGTCGGCTTTACCCCCTGGTATGACCCCCAATACCTGATCCCGCTGGCCGGAATGATTATCGGCAACACCATGAACGCTGCCAGCCTTGCCGCCGAACGACTGGCGAGTGAAATTCGCAACCGCCGGGAAGAAATCGAGTGCTGGCTGTGTCTTGGTGCCACGCCCCGACGCGCCTGCCGTGAAGCGATCCGTGAGGCGTTTCGCGCCGCGCTGATCCCTTCGACCAACACCATGGCAGCGATGGGGATCGTCGCTATGCCGGGGATGATGACCGGGCAGATTCTTTCGGGCATTGAACCGATGATTGCGGTCCGCTACCAGATCGTGATCATGTGTGCCATTGTCGGCAGCGTTGGCGTGACCTCGTTGCTTATCGTCCTGCTCGGTTATCGAGGGTACTTCACGCACGCCAAACAATTGCGCCCTGATCCGCAACAGCCACGGATCGACGGGAATCAGACGTAAACTGTTGGGGCTGCGGGCCTGAATTTTACAAATGACGAAAAAACGTTATAGTCCCCATTCCTCTCCACCGCCGGCTGTTCCTGACCGCCTCAGCCATGAGCGAGGTGTGGCTGCTCCGGTGTGATCCAACAACCTTGAAAGAAAGAAGAAAACATGACCTATGCTAAACAAGGGGATTCCGTCAAAATTCATTATCAGGGCACTTTGAGCGATGGCGAGCTGTTCGACTCATCCAGGGACCGTGACCCACTTGAATTCAGGATCGGTGAACAACAAGTTATCCCCGGTTTTGAAAAAGCGGTGATCGGTATGTCAATCAATGGAAAAAAGACCGTCACCATTGCCGCGGAAGACGCCTACGGTCCGCTGATGGATCAACTGATCGCGCAGGTTGACCGTGAACAACTGCCTGAAGATCTGACCCCTGAACTGGGAATGCAATTACAGATGATGCAGGAAGCAGGCGAACCGCTGATCGTCACGGTCACTGAAATGGATGACAAGACCATCACCATTGACGCCAATCACCCGTTGGCGGGGAAAGACCTGACCTTCGACCTGGAGTTGGTCGCTATCAGCTGATCTTCACAGCAAGACGCAAACCATCAAACGGGCGGATGATTAAAGTCATCCGCCCGTTTGATGGTACGATTGATCCATTTGACAGGGGGAATCCCGCTGAGTTATGTGAGTGGCAAGGAAAAATGCACCGTCGTGCCCTCGCCGGGAGCACTCTCCATCCAGATCTTGCCGCCGTGTGCCTCAACAATATTTTTACAGATACTCAATCCGAGTCCTAACCCCCCGACCGCCGTATCACTGCTGTCCGCCCGATAAAACTTTTCGAATGCACGCGCCATCTGCCCTGCCGTCATACCGATGCCCTGATCGGTGACCGAAATAAGCAACACCTCTCCCTCAACCTTGCCGACCACGTTGATCAGACCACCGGCGGGAGAGTATTTGACGGCATTGCTGAGCACGTTATCGAACACCTGACTGATTTTCTGCTGATCGATATTGATCACCAACCCGTCGCTATGACAATCCATTGCAAAACGATAACGGGGATTTTCCTTACGTAAATGTTCCAGCGTACTGCGCATCAGCTGGACCATTTCACAATCGGATTTTTCAAGGATAATCGGGCGGCGAGACTCAATCCGTCCGAGGTCGAGCATGTCATCGATAATCCGTTTTAAAATTTCACCCTTATCATAGATGTAACCCAGAAATTCGCGTTTTTGTTCACGATCAAAACCGTCTGTATCCGCTTCATTGAGCAACAGTTCAGCATAGCCGAGCACCGTTGTCAGCGGGGTGCGTAACTCGTGAGCAGCAATCGAAACGAACTCGCTCTTCATGCGATCAATCTCGCGTTCGCGCGTCACGTCACGCAAAATTGTCACTGCTCCGGAATAATTTCCGGATTTTCTCCGCACTGGTGCGATACGCGCCTCAACCAAACAGGCTTCATCGCGCTCACCCCCTTCCATCTCAACAACTATCGTCAAAAACGGCTTCTCTCCAAGCAAAACCGAAGTCAAACCACCCAGTATACTGGTATCACTCAGCACCGTTTCAATCGATTGGCCGACAACTTCGCTGGACATCGCCCCGATTAACCGCTCAGCCGCGCGGTTAATCATGACCACATGATTGGTGGTATCGGTAACGATCAGGCCATCCGCGACTGAACGCAGAATGGTATCGAGCCGCTCACGCGATTGACTGACATCGTTGAGCGCTACCAGCAATTGCGCCTCGGTATGGAAACGTGCCAGTCCGATCGCCAGTTTATTCATCACTGACCCAATCACCTCAAAGGTAGACTTGCTCACCTTCTCGCTGAAAAACAGGGCAACCGCACCCACCAGCTCCCCTTTTACCAAAAGCGGAAACCCGGCGTAAGCAACGATCCCCTGCTCCCGTATCCAGTCGGGATCGCTGATCAACGCATCACTCATTGCAGCGTTCGTCAAGTAAGGGCGTTGGCCCTTGATGACGTCGTCGATTTTCAACTGATCAACGGAAAGTCGCGCTGGGGCTCCGTCAAGATAACGTGAATGCCCGACACTGCACCTGAGCTGCAAGTCATTATCAGTAGCATTAAAATCCCAGAAACGTCCGAAAACCGCGCCGGAGTAATCAATAAGCGCGGCGCAGCATCGATCGAACGTTGTTTCCATGATTCTTCCTTCGGCCAGTGCGATACCAATTTCCGCTTCCAGGTCGGCCAAACGTGCCCGTTCTTCAAGACGAACCTCCGACTCACGCCGCTCGGTAATATCCCGCGCAATCCAGACCAGCATGCGCGCCTGCTCCTTGATTTCAGGCATCGGCATGATTCGCGCCTCAAAATATTTTTCACCCGCCGGAACGGTCAAAGGGTATTCAAACACGATTAAACCTGCAGCGTTCAGCGCATCATCCAGCTTGCTTTGGAAAAGAGCCGCCATAAACGGGGGGAAAATCTCCGTCAGGGAACGCCCCGTAATTTCACCAATGTTGACGTATGACAGTTCGCTATTAACAGATAAAACCGTCACAATAGTGCCGTGCTCATCGACAATGAACGCCAGATCCGGCAACGCATCACAAAATGATTTCAACAAGCTCTGGCTCGAACGCAAGGCCTTCTCCGAGCGTCGTCGATAGAGGATATTCAAGACGAGGAGAATGGTCGTCGTCGCCAGAATGGTAAATGCAACAGTAGAAGCTAACAGATATTTTTTATCGATTTTATAGATTGAGGACGGACCAAAGCGCACCTCGCTTCCCTTCGGCAACAACGATGCCGAAATATTAAACCGCCGTAACTCACGATCATCAAAAAGATAGCGGGCCCCCTCGGCGTAAATTACCGGTAAATCCTCAGGCCGGGCACCGCGTAAAATTTCAATGGCCTGTTGTGCCGCCATCTTCCCCTGTGCTTCACCATTGATCAGCTTGCCACCAACAATGCCATGCCCGAGAAAAAAATCCCACGAGCCGTAGAGCGGAAGAAGTGTTGCATCGCGCAGATGATCGGCGGTCTCTTCAAAGGAGTAAATGCGACCGGAACGATCACTGATCACACTATTGAGATAAAGAATCCGTCCCCCCCCCAGCGTGGCGAGACGCTCACGCAAAATTTCCAGCGGCAGGTCGTTCCAGTAGCTGAAGCGCAGCGCGGGGAAATCCGGTGCCAACTCCAGAAACAGGGCATAATTCAAGCGACCGGTGACGCTCTTTTCACTGCCGATCACAATCACTTCTTCCAGATCAGGATGAAAGCCCTGGGCCAGCGCCAGCGTGGCTGCGGCCTGCGGAGATTCCGCAACCCCGGTTATAGCGCTGACACCGGCAATGAGCTGCGGGGTAAAACCGTTGACACCACAGAAAACAATCGGCTTGTCGCGTAACAGATCGGAACGATGATTGAGGGAAAAATTAAAGGCATCGTTATCGGAGAGCATGACCAGATCAAATTGCAGCTGATTCAGTTTGTAACTCAACAGACGATCGAGATGGGATTGCATTTCCGGATCAAGCTGGAAGCGCTTGGCGTCAAGGAATTCGGTGTGCAAGTTAACCGCCTGCCCCGCAGCGGCAAACGCCTTGCGGAACCCCGTCTCAATATCGGCAGTCCATTGCAGCTCCGCATGGTACGAATGCAAGAGCAGAACGTTCACCTCACCATGATGCCCGGCAAAGACGGGAAAAGCCGTGCACACAAGATAAAGCAGGAGCAAAATCATTCGACGTGAAGAGTAGATGATGGCCGCCGCATTCATACCGTCGGTCCCTTCCTGGCAAAGTAGAAACAAACAAGTATTGCAGAATATCGCGCAGCACCCGTTTTGTCTACCGATTCGTTTCTGTTCTTCCCCCTCTCACCAATCTTGACGAGGGGACGAAGCTAGGTTAAAGTGCTGATCAGCCGATTAAAATTACACGTTCTTGCACCGCGGAGACAGCTATGAATGCTGCATCGTTCGAGATCATTTATCATTTCACCTTGCCGGATCATTCTGCGACAACGGTGGAGCTTTGCATTGACGCGGAGCAGCTTAACCTGCTCAATGAGCTGCCCAGGCCACTGCCTTCCTGGACCATGCTTGGTTTTCACCAATGCCCCAACTGTACTCTTGATGCGCAAACCTCAGCGATCTGTCCAGTGGCGGCACATCTGGTACAGATTTTACCCTCCTGCAATAAACTGATTTCGTACGACGAAGTTGATGTTGAAGTCGTCACCAGTGAACGAAAGATATCGGTTCACACCAAAGCAGAAATGGCAATCAGCGCCATGATGGGCCTGATCTTCGCTACCAGCGGCTGTCCACATATGGATTTTTTCAGACCGATGGCGCGTTTTCACCTCCCTTTTGCCACCCAGGAAGAAACGCTCTTCCGTTCCACCGGAACCTACCTTCTCGGACAATATCTGCGCCAGCGCCAGGGACACGAACCTGACTTCGACCTCAGCGGACTTGAAGCAATTTATGAAGAGATTAAAACGATCAACCTCTCGGTTGCCGCTCGTCTGCGCGCCGCGACAAAAACGGACTCGGCCTTGAACGCCCTGGTACTGCTCGACATTCACGCGCAGATTCTGCCGTACGCATTAAAAACCTTCCTCGACAAACTCGACTATCTCTTCATGCCGTTTTGGATGAGTCAGTGTCGTTAATCTCCGGTCGCCGCTAATGACAACAACCATGCGCCACATATTTATCGCCGATGCCCACCTGCGTGATCCTGCCGACGAAAATTACCGCCGGCTGGTGTCTTTTCTCAATACGTTGCGCGGCAATACAACAACCTTGGTGATGTTGGGAGATATTTTCGAATTCTGGGCCGGTTATCGCCATGTGGTCTTTGCACATTACATCCCGCTACTTGACGCCTTGAACAAACTTCAAACATCGGGGACACAGCTGATCTTCGTCGAGGGCAATCACGATTTCGACCCTGGCCCGTATTTCAGCGACGTCCTCAAGTGTCAACTGATTCCGAACAGTGCAGAGATTACGCTTGACGGTCGCACCTTCCATCTCACACACGGTGATTTGCTTGATCCCGCCGACATTGGTTATCGCCTGTTGCGCCGCCTGCTGCGCAGTCCGCTGCGGCGCGCCATCCAGTCGCTGCTGCCACCGGATTTGACCTGGCAGCTTGGCTACCGCTGGAGCCTGCGCAGTGACCGCTACCAGCAACCGGATTTCACTCCGCGCGACCCGCGTCAGTTTATTGAACCGTACACCCGCAAGCAATGCAGCAACGGGGCGGATGTCGTGGTTACCGGGCACTTTCACAATCCGTGTCGAGGACAGGTAGCGGGGGGGGAATGGCTGGTCGTGGGGGACTGGATCACGCAGTATTCCTATGCAGAATGCAGCAACGCAGAGCTCTCCCTCCATACCTGTCAGGCCACAGACTGATCATCCTCGTCACTGTTCAACTCGCGCGCCAGCGTCTCCAGGGTCAACCCGAAAAACGCTGTCTGTGCTACCGTGGCAAGTTGCTCTTCCAATTTACGCGCAACCGCCCAGACGGGTCGTTTGCCGAGTTTGGTAAAATCAAGACCATCATGACGTAACGCGTTAACGATCCCGTCAAGAGACAACGTTGCCGGGTCACACAACGGCAGAAAGGCCGTCTCTTCGTTCCCTTTGCGAACTTCGGAAAGAAACCCCAGCTCACACAGCATCCGCAACAGTTCACGCCCCAGGCGCGGGGGGATGCCCAGTCGCCGACAAATATTCTCCAGTGTCAGCGGCGGCAAACTGCGTTGAAAATTATCGGCCACCGTCAGTAAAATCGTCAGTGCAGCGACTTCACGGCTGGCGAAGCTGAGCGCTTCACCGCGCACTTCCAGGCGAATAATCGACATATTTTGCCAGGCGTAGGTCAATTCCAGCCCCAGCAGTACAATCAACCAGGACACATAAATCCACACCATAAAGATCGGCAACGCCGCCAGCGCTCCGTAAATGGCATTGTAACGCGCCACACCAAACTGAAAGTAGATACATAGCCACTGCGCGAACTGCCACAGGGTTCCCCCGACAATGCCGCCGACCAGTGCGGCACGAAAGCGCACCTTGATATTGGGCATAAAAATATAGAGCGAAGTAAATGCCGCCCACATGACCAGATAAGGCAGATAGTTGAACAGAACCAGCAGAGCGTCGCCGAGATACTCAACATTGAGCAACCAGTTCAGCAGGTGCTGGCTCTCCAGAGTCGTGGTCATCGAAATTGCCGCCAGCAAAAAAACCGGCCCGACAATCACGACCGAAGAATAGTCGGCAAAACGCCGAAAGATCGAGCGTGTTTCCCTGACCCCCCAGATATGATTGAAACTCTCTTCGATATTGGAAAGAAGCATCAAAACGGTGAGCACCAGGATCACCAATCCGACCAGGCCAAGCTGGCCAAAGCGGGTATTATCGATATAGAGCAAAATCGCGGCAACAATTTCTTCCGAGCCGAGCGTCAGTTGTTTCAGCAAAAAACGCCCCAGCGTTTCCTGCGCCCCCACGCCTTTTAACAGCGAAAACATCAATGTCAGCAGCGGCACGATCGAGAGCAACGTGGCATAGGTCAACGCCGAGGCGCGCAACATGCATCGGTCGGCAAAAAAATCGCGAAAAACCAGTACGGCAATCTGTATCTGACGGAGAAAAAACAGTCGCACCCTACTGGACTGTTGATGATCGACCTCGCAGAACAAACGATCAAAGTAATTTTTGATTTTTTCGCACAATTCAGTCGCGTTCAACATCGATGATCGCTTTCATCACGCAGTTCGTTGAGGTCCGTGCGCCATTAAACAAAAAAACCCGCACAGGTCATCTTCTGAACCACGAAGCCGCAAGAGAAACCTGAACGATTTCCCCGGCGGCTTTGTGAACAACTAACAAACCGGTCCCGATTTTACCGTTGTCAGGATTTTTTCCCCGCTGTCGGTTTTACCTTCTCGAACGCTTCTTTCCCGGCCGCTACCGCCGAAAGAAAAACTTCCTTGTTCTGATCAAGGACCCCCTTTCCTTCCTCGACAACTTCACGTACCCGGTTTTCAGCCTCGGTGACGAGCGCCTGCGACCGAACTTTCAACTCTTCCGCCGCATCGAGAACCTTTTGCCGCGTCTCAGCGCCACTGCGAGGAGCCAGTAACAGCGCGGCAACGCCACCCACCGCCGCCCCCGCCAGAAAAGCCAGCAATGAAGCACCACCGTGATTATGATCAGACATATCCCTACTCCTTTCGCTCGCGTTCTTTCGCGATAACCTTTGCTGCGGCCCTGATCCCCATCCACACCCCGACGGCACTGCCCAGGTGTCTGTTGAGATCACAGCGGACAAAATTGTGCATCGTGCGTACCGAGTCGCCAATCTCCCCGACCGCCTGAAAGAGTCCCTGTGCCTTCCCCAGCCCTTTCTCAGCCTGGTCGAGCATCTGGTTCAGGCGTGCCGTCGTTGTCCGCAATTCACTCAGGATCGGCGTCAACTCGCAACGCGTATCCTCAGTCAGGTCAGCAACTTTCGCCAGGGTTTTTTTTAATTGAATGAGGGTTGGAATAATAAAGGCAACCAGCACCGCCGCCAACACCACCGCAATTATTAAAATAACATCTGTCTGCATGAAAGAATCTCCCTCGGTGCACTGAAAAATTAATGCTAGCACACTAATTAGAGCACAATCGCTTGGAATTGCAATGGCGATTTGAACGAAACTGATACTGCTTCAGTCGAGTGACACGTTGGTGACTGGCAGATTCAAACTCTCTGGCGCACGATCAAAACTATCCACCTTGCCGACCAGCACCAGCAGTTGTTGATCGGGGTGTAAATAAGTTTGCGCCACCCGCTGCACATCAGTAATACTCACTGCGGCAATGCGTTCCCGATAGCGCGACAGGTAGTCGGGGGGATAGTCATAAAAATCAAGTTGCATCGACTGTGAAACCACCGCGTGACTATCATCAAAACTGAACACAAAGGAATTGATCAAACTTTCCTGTGCCAGCACCAATTCTTCACTACCGACCGGCTGGTCACGCATCAACCGCAGTTCGGCACGCAGCAGGTCAATGGCCTCCAGGGTTGAGGCACTTTTCGTTTCGCAGCCAGCATAAAAAACACCGGGCAAGCGTCGTCCGGGGCGAAAACCGGAATAGACGGAATAGGCCAGACCACGATTGGAACGGATTTCACGCATCAACCGTGAATTGAACCCGCCGCCGCCAAGAATAAAGTTCATTACCTGTACGGCATACACATCCGGGTTATCTTTGCGGATACCGAGTTCGCCGATCATCACCGTCGTCTGCGGCAAGTCTTTGTCCGTGACTAACACCCGCCCTTGTGCCTGGGTGGTAACTGCTGGAACAACCTGCTTCTTTGGCGCTCCGGTGGCCCAATCACCAAAAACCGCCGTCAGCTTGCGGAGCAGATCGGCGCGCTCGAAGTCACCTGAAATCGCCAGCCAAAGATTGTCCGGATGAAAAAATCGTTGCTGAAACGCAAGCAGATCAGCGCGTTCGATGGCCGTGACGCTTGCGACACTCGGCGTTCGTCCGAACGGATGGCCGGCATAGAGGGTTTCGCGGAACAGGCGGCTGGCCACGGCACCGGGCTGATCGTTACGCCGCCGGATGCCCTCGAGCATCTGCTGCCGCGTAATTTCGATCCGTTGCGGCGCGAATTGCGGCCGTCGTACCATGTCCGCGAGAAGCTCAAGGGCCGGTTCCAGATCAGCGGCACGGGCCGAAAGACTGAAATTCGTGGCGTAACTGTCGACACTTGCCGACAGGTTGATGGCCAGCTCCTCCAGCGCCTGATCAAATTCTTCAGGACCGCGTTCCCCGGCACCACCGATGCGCAAAGTACTCCCGAAAAGGTCGGTCAGGCCAACCTTGTCATCCGGTTCGCTGAGAGCTCCGCCGTCAAACATGCCGCTGATCCGTACCATCGGCAGTTCGTGATCTTCGCGCAGATAGAGACGCATACCGTTCGGCAGGGTTATCTGGTCAACCGGTGGAACAGTAAATGCCATTGGAGCAAAAGTCAGCTGGCGCGGATCGACGGGAGACGCTGCGGGCAGACACGCAGCAAGCACAAGCAGTACAACAAGGGTAATAAGCAGCCGTTTCATTCTTTTTCTCCTGCATCTTTCACCAGCGTCGCAACGGTGCGATTTTCAACGGTCAGCCGCTGGCGGGCGACATCCCGGATCTGTTCAGCAGTAATTTCCGCCAGACGCTGGTCATAGTCAACCAGATAGCGCCAGTCACCTGCAATCGTCTGATAGCTGGTCAACAACCGGGCCAGTCCGGAATTACTCTGCAAGTGGCGCAACTGATCAACCTCCAGACGGCGTTTGACCCTTTCCAGCTCCGCAGCGGGGACAAGTTCCTCCTTAAGTCGTTGCAGTTCACGATAAATCGCCGCCTCAACCTCCGCGGCAGTGTGCGGATAACGCGGGGTGGCGCTGATCACAAACAGATTTGGATAACGGGAACCGGGAGCGCCGTAAGTTGCTACCGAGGTCACCAACTGCTGTTCAAGAACCAGCGATTGATACAGTCGCGACAAACGCCCCTGCGAGAGAATGGCATCGATCAGATCAAAAACATAATCCTCAGCGGCGGGGAGCGTCTCTTTGTGAAAGGCAATCTTCACCTGCGGCTCGGCATCAAAACGGACGTTTACCCGCTTTTCACCACGTTGCTCCGGTTCCAGCGCGGCAACCGGAGGAATCGGCGTGCCGGACGGAATCGTGCCGAAATAATCATCGACCAGGGCACGCGCGTATTCAGCCTCGATATCCCCGACCAGCGCAATCACAGTATTGATCGGCGCATAATAGTGCCGCAGAAAATTGCGGGTCTTTTCCGGCGTCAAACCACGGACATCCGATTCCCAGCCGATAATCGGTTGACCGTAGGGGTGCATCGCGTAAGCGCTGTTGACCAGTGTGCTGTAGAGCAGGCGCTCGGGGTTCGATTCGTAGGAACGACGACGCTCTTCGAGGATGACATCGCGTTCGGTGTAGAATTCACGCAACACCGGCTGTTTCATGCGGTCGGATTCAATCGCCGCCCACAGTTCAATCTTGTTGGACGGCAGCGAGATCATATAGGTGGTCAGATCGGTACTGGTAAAGGCGTTATACCCGACGCCACCATTTTCTGCGTAAATGCGCGAGAACTCGTCTTTAACAACATATTTCTTATGTTCCCGTTGCAACTGACTGCGCTGATCGGCCAGCGCGGCAACTTTCTGCGGATCGCTGCGGGGATCACGGCGCAGGCGATCAAGTTGCTCTCCGACGGCCTCAATTTTTTCCAGCAGTGGTTTTTCTTTGGCGTAATCAGTCGTGCCAAGGGTTTTGGTCCCTTTGAAAAGCATGTGTTCAAGCAAGTGGGCAACACCACGCTCGGCACTGGTTTCATCCACAGACCCGATACCGATGGTCATATAAGCACTGATCGTCGGTACATCGTGACGCTCGACAACCAGCAGCGTCAGGCCATTCGCAAAGTTAAACTCACGAACCTTCTCTGCCAGGGTCGCTGCCGTGGCCAGTGAAAGTCCTCCGAGGAGCAATACGACAGCCATCGCTCCGATTCTGCACATTTTCAACATATGTCCTTTCCTCCGGTTAGTACCCTGCAACCCATAGGATTTCGAGGGATTGCGCAGGGCTTTGACGTGTCAGCAAGGCGCGATTTCTGTTGCCTAGCCGTAGCTAAGCAGCTGAAATCGGAACGTAGCTGACGCGGCAAAGAACAAGCAAGATGCGAAAGATTATGGGTGACTGGGTACTATAGTAATTGTAATCATTATAGGGTGCACAAGACTGAATGTACATGGACTTTTGACAAACCGTGTGCGGGCTGGTTAACTTCGTAGGGACGCACATTGATACGAATGGAGAACCATAAACATGAAAAGAATTGCAGTTTTGACCAGTGGCGGCGACTGTTCGGGCATGAATGCGGCAATTCGTGGTGTTGTCCGCACCGCCCTGGCCAATGACATGGAGGTCATCGGCATCATGAAGGGCTATGCGGGGCTGATCGAGGGACTTCACGAACCGTTGACCACCCGCTCGGTCAGTGGCATCCTCCAGCGCGGCGGCACCTTTTTGCAGAGCGCCCGGTGTCCGGCGATGCTCACCCCCGAGGGACAGCAGCAGGCTCTTTCCACTGTGCGGCGCCTGGAGGTGGAAGGGCTCGTTATTATCGGCGGAGACGGATCATTGCGCGGCGCGCGGGTATTGCACCAGCTCGGCGTGCATACCGTCGGCATCCCCGCCTCGATCGATAATGATATCCCCTGCACCGACATGTCCCTCGGCGTCGATACCGCCCTCAACAATATCCGCTACGCCGTCGATTGTTTGAAGGACACGGCTTCATCGCATGACCGTACCTTTGTCGTCGAAACGATGGGACGTAACTGCGGTTATCTGGCGATCGCGGCGGCCATCACCTGCGGTGCCGAGTTCGCACTGATCCCGGAGCAACCCTACGCCATTGACGAAATATGCCGCAAACTCAACCAGCGCTTCACGGAAGGGCGTGACAATTCATTGATTCTGGTTTCCGAGGGGGTCGCCAGCGCGCGGGAGATCGCCGACCAGATCAAGGACTGCGTCGGTTTCGAAACCCGCATCATGGTTCTGGGGCACTACCAGCGCGGTGGTTCACCCTCGACCTTTGATCGGCTGCTCGCCGCGCGGTTCGGAGTAGCGGCGGTCGAGGCACTGATCCAGGGGGAATCGGGAATAATGCTCGCGCTCAGCTGCACGCAGTTGGTGAGGGTCGATCTCAACAAGGTTCTGGACTCCGGGCTGAAGCCGATCGATCAGTCGTTACTCGACCTGTTAAGCCCACTGGGGAACTGACGTTCTTCTTTGTCCGTAACCCCTCGTGATGCGCAACAAACGTCACCGAATCGAGAACAGGAGAGATGGAATTTCTCAAAAATATTGCTTTTAAAAAATGCCATTACAGGGTCTTGACAACCATAAAATCATAATTATTGTTTTGACAAATGTGCTTAACAGATTTCCTGCCAGGCGCATGATATTTTCGGCCCCATTGGTAAGTCTTAATATCAAAACATAACGAGGTGGTGCACCTTGACCCACCAAAACGACGAGAGGAGGAGATCACAATGGCCATAGATATTTTTCGAGAAATGGAAGATCTGCGCCGAGAAATTGATGGTGTCTTCAAGGGCTATGGAGCGAGGGGCTTACTCGAACCCTCATTTATTCCGGGCGTCGGCTTGCAAAGATTTCCACAGGTCAACCTTGCCCAGGACGAGAATCACGTCTACGCAGAATTTCTCATGCCGGGTGTTGATTCCAAAGATCTTGAATTGACCGTGATGCGGGGAGTTTTAACCCTCTCTGGAGAACGCAAGGATCAGACCGACGGCAAAAAAACCTGGCATCGTCGCGAACGCGGCCATGGAAAATTCATGCGTACCATAGAACTGCCTTGCGAAGTCGATGCCGACAAGGTTGTCGCCAAGTACAACGACGGCATCTTGCTGGTAACGCTCCCCATCCATGAGAAAGCCAAACCAAAGAAAATCAGCATCAAGGCACACTAGACTTCATGAATTGAGGAGGTGACATCATGGGACAAAAAGATATCTCCGTAAGCAGCGACAATAAAGGCCGCGAAGAGACGCGTGATTTTTTCATCAGACCCGCCGTCGATATTTTTGAATCCGACGAGGGTTTGACCTTGATGGCTGATTTGCCGGGAGTGACCAAAGAAAACCTGCAAATCGATATAGATCGGGGACTCTTGACCGTCCAGGCCAAAGGCAAATCACACGTACTTGGAGAGCCGGTGCGCCGTGAATTTTTACATGGAAGCTACTATCGCCAGTTTCAGTTGCCGGACGAAATCGATTCCGAGAAGATTGCCGCGGACGTAAAAGACGGGGTTCTGACTCTTCTGTTGCCCAAGGCTGAAGCAGCCAAACCCCGGCGGATTGAAATCATGACCTCATAAAAAACCTGTCGCGGGAGAGATACTGACCGGGAGGTACACGACAAGTCTTGATTTTTCGCAAGATCCCCGAACGATTGCCCGGAAACAGGAAGCAAGGAATCGCCAACAACTTCAAGGGTCTACAGTTTTTTCACTGTAGACCCTTTCCATAAGCTCTACCGGCAGAGACTGATCCTACCTCTGGAGACCAGGAGCTGGCGGATCCGGGGTGCCTTTGTTTCCCGTAACAAACAATATTAAAAAACCGATGATTCCAGAGATTATCGACCCGGAGAGAATCCCCAGGCGGTGGGTGGTCAGGTAAGAGACGGGCTCTCCGCCAGTGTGTTCAAAAGCCAGGCCACCAATGAAAAGGCTCATCGTAAAACCGATGCCACAGAGTGCGGCGACACCGAGCAGATGGGGCCATCTGGCGCGGTCGGGCATACGCGCGAATCCCAGCTTGATCGCGATGATAGAGAACCCGTAGACACCGGTCAGTTTGCCAACGACCAGCCCGAGCATGATACCGAGAGGCACCGGGTGAAACAGGTCGCCAAACGACATGTCGGCCAGAGAGATTCCCGCATTGGCAAAAGCGAAGAGGGGCAGGATCAGATAACTGACCCATGGGTGCAGGTCATGTTCAAGGTGTTCAAGGGGTGAATGCTCAGGATCCTTGCGGCTTTTAAGCGGGATGGCAAAGGCCAGGGCGACCCCGGCCAACGTCGCATGCACGCCGGATTTGAGGACAAAGATCCAGAGAAATATCCCTACCCACAGGTAAGGGGCGGTCCGCTCGATACCAAGGCGATTGAAAACGAAGAGGAGGGCCAGACAAATCACCGAAAGGATCAGCATGGTCGAGGAAAGATCGCTGGAATAAAACAGGGCGATGATGACGATGGCACCAAGATCGTCCATGATCGCAAGGGCCAGCAGAAATATCTTGAGTGATGACGGAACCCGGTTGCCGAGCAAGGCGAGGACTCCGAGAGCAAAAGCAATATCGGTTGCCGCCGGAATGGCCCAGCCATTCAATGCATGCACATCGCCCAGGTTGATCAGGACATAAACCACTGCCGGGGCCAACATCCCGCCCAGCGCAGCGATTCCAGGGAGGATGACCTGTTCCCTGCTGGAAAGCTCGCCGATCAGGACCTCGCGTTTGACCTCAAGACCGATCAGCAAGAAAAAAACCGCCATAAGTCCGTCGTTGACCCAGAGGATCAGCGGTTTTGCAATGTGGAGCTGACGTCCCAGGTGGACTTCAAGGGGGGTCTCAAGAAAGTAGTCATAAACTCCATGCAACGGCGAGTTGGCGAGCAGCATCGCAAGGACAGTTGCAATCATCAGGAGGATACCGGTCGACGATTCTTTCGCAAGGAACTTTTTCAAAAATAACAACATGCTGAAGATTCTTTCTTCCGAAGCTGGTCGGGCAGCTCCGGGAATGGTTATTGAGTTGCCGCAGTGTTACCGGAGGCACTCAAACACAGCTCCGTGCAGCCGGGTTGATCATGTCGGTTGTTGTTATGGCATTTCTCTCAACATTTTTCAATATCTTCGCGTCTTCGTCAAAATCAATGACTCTCCCCTGTAACCTCTTTGGATTTGTCGAATCCGGAACCCCCCGAATAGAATCGTGGTCATAGAACTGCACCCGGTCGGGATTTCAGGATGATAACATTGAACCATCTTGACAACTTAGGAGCCGGACCCCATCGTCTTTGCTGCCCTTGGGTTTTATTTGTCCAAATCAAAATCGCTATCGGGATCGCAATCGTTCTTGCCGTTGCCACGCTGCATGACGTGATAAAGTGCGCCGGAAAAATGAATGCGGGATTTGCGTGCCATGCGAAAAGATTATCCGAATCTTTCAATCTTCGAAGCCCAAAGACTTTTTGAACCGGCGGGTTTCGTCCCGCCAGCCGACATCCTTTTGCCCGGCAGCAAAAGGATGCAAAAGTGCCTGCGCTTGCAGCGGGCATGGTGGTTGCGTATCTCTGTGATTTCAATCAGGGGAGAACGAGTGCCCAGATTTTACCGGTCTGCACCGGGACGGGGCCTCTTCTTATGGGGCCCCGTTGGCGTTGAAAATTTCTATAGCCGGGTTTCATGGCGGCATCAATACAACACGCCCCGTTCGCTACGAAGACGCCGACAGGCACGGGGCGAAAAGAACAGCCCCGTTAGACGCGGCAGATGCGCACCGACCGCGTCCCTCGTACACAGCTTCTTGAATTCCTCCCCCTGCGAATCCGACATGCTCCATGCAATGGCAGGCCCTTTTCTGCTTACTCTTTTGGGCCAGCAAAAGGATGCAAAAGTGCCTGCGCTCGCAGCGGGCATGGTGGTCGCGTATCGCTGTGATTTTAATCAGGGGAGAACGAATGCCCAGATTTTACCGGTCTGCACCGGGACGGGGCCTCTTCTTATGGGGCCCCGTTGGCGTTGAAAATTTCTATAGCCGGGTTTCATGGCAGCATCACATTCCGGGGACAGTAAACATTCCGGGGACAGTATACGCAACCTTGAATTTTAATTCTATAAACTGTCCCCGAAATCCCCCAATTCTATAAACTGTCCCCGAAATCCCCCCGGAATCCCATGTAGAACGACTTTCTTTCGGTATTTTTTCAAAAAGAGATATTGATCCCCCCGCCAAAATACTCGGAGCGCAAAGCGTAGAATTGGCCGAAGGGCAAGTTACCGTGATAATACTCACCGAATATCTGGATCGAACGTTTCTCGGCATAGGGGCTGCGGATGTTGACCCCGGCCTTGACCGTGAGATCCGTGTCCCAGTCGGTTTCCTCCCAGGCGTGCCAGAGAAAGCTGGCAAAGGGGTAAGCGGTTGAGGTGACGACAGGCTTGGTACGCAGGTAATCGATTCCCGCCTGAGCGCTGTAACGCTTGAGCGGGGTGGAGGTATGGATAATGAAGGAGGGGCCAGCAGTAAGGCGGAGACCTTTCCAATCCCAGCCGGCGAGCAGTTCGACCGTTTCGAAGCTTAAATTGATACGCGGTTCCTTCAGTTCAGCATTCTGGGGCAGCAGCAGAAACTCGTCCCCCAAGTGAGAGGACTGATGGAAGAGACGCACCCGGGCGGACCAGACACCATTTCGATAGCCGAGCGGAAAGCCGATAATATAGTCGGCGTTGATCAGGTCGAGGGACTCGGCGTCCATGTTGAATTGGGCAAGGACTGCCCCGCTGATACCGATCTGCCAGGCATCGGCTTCACCCCATCCAGGCACACGCACCAGACCAAAGCTGTCGCCAAAGCCGACTGAACCGACATTGAAGCTGCTGACGGGGAGATTAAGCCGCAGCCAGGTGACATGGGTACGTGGCTCCTTGGCGCTGGACAACGAATTGACAAAGAGGGAATCCACCGGGAAAAGGCGTGTCGACCGGTCAGCGCCCTGCTCCGCTGCTACAGCGCTGAACCCGGCAAACAGGGGGAAGAACAGGGCCAGGATCAGGCATGAAATCAGCTTTAGCATTGTGGTTGCTCCAGTGGGAGTGAGTTTGTTTCATCAATCTAGTCCAACCTCATCGCTGCGTCAATGATTCTACCCGCGAGATGCAAATTCAGCACGATTACAAAACAACATCAACCGGCAAGGCAGCAAAAAATGTCGAAAAAGCCGTTGCTTCACCGGTCAATTCTGCTAGAATCCAAGGCCTTGCTGACCGATCAGGAGCACTGCATGTCACGCCGATTACCTGCCGAATGGGAAGCACAGGATGGAGTCCTGCTTGCCTGGCCGCATAAAAATACCGACTGGGAACCGCTGCTCGCCGACGTCGAGGCCACTTACTCCGCGATCATCGCAACGATCATGCGCTTTGAGACGGTGTTGCTGGTTGTCGACTGTGCGCCAACCGTCAGCGTCAAACTGCAAAGCGCCGGGATCGATCTCGACCAGGTGCGTCTCTACGAAATCCCGACCGACGACACCTGGGCACGCGACTTCGGTCCCCTCACCGTTATCGACAACGCCCCGCGCCTGCTTGATTTCACCTTCACCGGCTGGGGGGGGAAATTCCCCGCCGCTAAGGACAACGCCGTCACCCGCGCGTTAGCAAAGCAAAACGCATTTGCTTTGCTGCCACTGGAAACGGTCGATCTGATTCTGGAGGGGGGCGGCATTGAGAGTGACGGTCACGGCACCCTGCTGACCACGACCGAGTGTCTGCTCAATCCGAATCGCAATGCGCGGCTGGATCGCGCGGCGGTCGAGGTGGAGCTGACGCGATACTTCGGTGCCAAGCGGATACTCTGGCTCAATCACGGTTATCTGGCCGGTGACGACACCGATTCGCATATCGACACCCTGGCACGCCTGACCCCGGAAGACACGATCATCTATCAATCGTGCACCGACCCGACCGACGAGCACTACGCCGCTCTCCAGGCGATGGCGGCAGAGTTGCGGGGATTTCGCACGCTGGAGGGCGCGCCCTATCGGCTGCTCCCCCTCCCCTGGCCGCGCCCCCGATACGACGCGGGCGACCGCCTCCCGGCCACCTACGCCAACTTCCTGATCATCAACGGTGCGGTACTGGTGCCGACCTACGCGGATCCGGCTGATGAGGTGGCACTGGCGGTTGTCGCCGCTGCGTTTCCGGATCACGAAATTATCGGCATCGACTGCTGTGCGCTGATCCGCCAGCACGGTTCACTGCATTGCGTGACAATGCAACTACCCCGAGGAGTGCTACGATGAACACCTTGAACGTCGCGTTAATTCAGACCACCTGCAAGGAAAATCGCATCGACAATATGCATTTACTGGAGCAACAGATTCATCACGCGGTTACCCAGGGAGCACAACTGGTCGTTCTTCCGGAACTGCACAACGGCCTTTATTTCTGTCAGACCGAAGACCTGACGCACTTCGATCGGGCCGAAACAATCCCCGGACCGTCGACCGACCGCTTTGGCGAACTGGCGCTGGAACTTGGCGTGGTTCTGGTGATTTCGCTGTTTGAGAAACGGGCAGCGGGGATTTATCACAACACCGCCGTCGTCATCGACAGTGACGGCACCATCGCTGGCACCTATCGCAAGATGCATATCCCCGACGATCCCGGCTATCATGAAAAATTTTATTTCACCCCCGGTGATCCTGACTTTTCGCCAATCAAAACCTCCGTCGGCACCCTCGGCGTCCTTGTGTGCTGGGATCAATGGTACCCTGAAGCGGCCCGCCTGATGGCCCTGGCCGGAGCAGATATGCTGATTTATCCCACCGCTATCGGCTGGGACCCACATGACGACGAGGATGAACAGCAACGTCAGCTTGACGCCTGGCGCACCGTGCAACGCGGTCACGCCATTGCCAACGGGCTGCCGGTCGTCGCCGTTAACCGGACCGGATTCGAAACTGATCCAAGTGGCGCAACCGCCGGGGCACAGTTCTGGGGGAACAGTTTTGTTGCCGGGCCACAAGGTGAACTGCTCTCTGCTGCGGGGGGCGACCCGGAAGTCGTGATCGCCGCCATCGACTTCAATCGCAGCGAAAAAGTTCGCCAGATCTGGCCGTTTTTGCGTGATCGTCGGATTGATGCCTACCAGGACATCCTGAAACGCTACCGTGATCAGGAACGTGGAGAAGGATGAGTTCAATGAATATGTTACTGAATGACATTGAAGTGCGGGTCCTTGGCTGCCTCGTTGAAAAAGATCTGGCAACCCCGGAATACTACCCGTTGACCCTCAACGCCCTGACCAACGCGTGTAACCAGAAATCGAATCGCGACCCGGTCATGGCCCTGGCAGACACTGACGTGCTCAGGGCGCTCGACACCTTGCGTTTCAAGGGCTTCGCCATGGAGGCGGGCGAAGGGGGACGGGCGACTAAATATGCTCATTCCGTCGACGCCAAACTGCATCTCGATCCCGACGAACTGGCGTTGCTGGCGGAGCTGCTGCTGCGCGGTCCGCAGACCCCCGGCGAGCTGCGCACGCGCGCCAACCGAATGCGCCCCTTCGCTGACCTCAACGCGGTCGAAGATGTTATCGCCGAGATGATGGAGCGCGACAAGGCATTGATCGTTAAGCTCCCCCGCCAGGCGGGACGCAAGGAATCACGCTATGCCCAGCTGCTCGCCGGTGAGCCGGAGCTGGAAACCGTCGCGGCACCCCCCGCAGCCGCCCGCCTGAAGCTCCAGGCGGAAGATGAGCGCAGCGCCGCACTGGAGCAGCAGCTGACCGAGCTCAGAGAAGAACTGGCAACCCTGCGCCAGGAGTTCGCCACCTTTCGCAAGGAATTTGAGTAACGATGAGCAGTGACGAGTTCCGCACCGTCTGGTCCGATGGTCAGGGGCGCACACGTCCCGAAAAAAACCGCCGTTCCGCCGACACGGCTCCCCCCGTCCCGCATGACGGTATCGTCCGCATCGGTCGCAAAACCAAGGGGCGCAAGGGGAAAGGGGTGACGCTGATTTACGGCGTCCCGCTGAGCGGTGAGGCGTTGAAGCAACTGGCGAAGGAATTGAAACAGAAATGCGGCAGCGGCGGGACGCTCAAGGATGGTGTCATTGAGATTCAGGGCGACCACCGCACCGTGCTACAGGCCGAGTTGGTTAAAAAGGGGTGGACGGTCAAACTGGCGGGGAGCTAGCTAGCTGCAAATCTCCGTACCGGTCGATATCACCTCGTGTTTGGACACGGCGACCCATGAATCAGAACAGGGCCGGACAATCTGCCCGGCCCTGTTCTGCGGTTTCTCACCCAGATGAATCAATAGCGGGCGTCGGCAAACTCCACCCACCCACCGGCTTCGACCAGTGCCTTGTCGAACGGGCTGATCTCGAAGGAGAAGGACTCCTGGGCGCTTCCCGCCGAGGCGGTGACCATCTGCGCGGGGAGGTCGACAGCGACACGCAGCGCTCCTCGGGTCTCCAGCGCAATGATCTTTTCGATAGCGGCTTTGGGCAGTTCAATCGCCAGCATTCCGCAGTTGAACATGTTCTGGCGGAAGATGCGCGCATAACTTTCGGCAATAATGGTGTGAATGTCGTTGACTTCAAAGACCCACGGGGCGTGCTCGCGTGACGAACCGCAGCCGAAATTCTCCCGCGAAACAACAACTGTCGCGTTCTGCAGCAAAGCCCCTTTGGGATCGAAATCACCGAGGCTGAGGTCTTCGAGAATATACGGCTTGAGGGCTTCCTTGGTCACCTCGGTCAGGTACTTGGCCGGAATGATCTCATCGGTATTGATATCGGACCGGTCGAGGACAATCGCCGGACCGCCAAAAACTTTTTTCATCGTCAATTCTCCCTTACTCAATAATCACGCGGATCGGTGATAACTCCGGTGATGGCCGCCGCTGCCGCACTCGCCGGACTCATCAGATGCACCATCCCCCCCTTGCCCATCCGTCCGGCAAAGTTGCGGTTGGTGGTCGAGGCGCAGGCTTCCCCTTCGGCGAGAACCCCGTTACTCATGCCGAGGCAGGCGCCGCAGGTCGGGTTGGTGACACAGAACCCGGCGTCCATAAAAATATCCAGCAACCCCTCATCCATCGCCTGTTTGAAGATCACCGGGGTCGCCGGGGAGACGATACCACGGACCGCATCGGTAATCTTCCTCCCCTTGAGGATCGCGGCGGCCTGGCGCAGGTCTTCAATGCGCCCGTTGGTGCAGCTGCCGATGTAGATCTGATCGACCCTGGTGCCAGCCATCTCGGTCACCGGTTTGACACAGTCAGGTTTGTAGTTGTAGGTACACTGCGGGCCAATCTTGCTGATGTCAAAATCAAAAACCTTGTCGTAGTCGGCATCGACGTCAGCGCACCAGGTGCTGTACTCGTTGAGCGCAGCTTCTTTGGAGGTGAACTCCTGTTGAATAAAGGGCCAGAGGTAATCAACGGTGACCATATCGGGTTGGCAGATACCGCTGGTGCCGCCTGCTTCGATGGCCATATTGCACAACGTCATGCGGGCATCCATATCCATCGCGGCAACAACCGGGCCGTGAAATTCGATGACCCGGTCAGTGGCGCCGTTGACGCCGAGCTGGCCGATGACGTAGAGGATCACGTCCTTGGCGTAAACGCCGTTACTCAGGGCGCCGTTAAGATTAACACGGATCGATTGCGGCTCGCGGAAAGCGCAGACCCCTTTGAGCATGCCGACTTCGAGGTCGGTGGTGCCAACACCGGCGGCAAAGGCCCCGAAGGCGCCGTGGGTGCAGGTATGGCTGTCCCCCATAATGACGGTAAAACCGGGACGGATATAGCCTTTTTCCGGGAAGATCGCGTGACAGACACCGTTGCGACCGACATCAAAGAAATCCTTGATCGCGTGACGCCGTGTCCAGTCGCGCAACATCTTTGCCTGCAGGGCGGTCTTGCTGTCCTTGGCCGGGGTGACGTGATCGATGACCGCCTTGATCCTGGTGTTATCAAAAACCCGGTCCTTGCCGCGTGCTTCAAGATCAGCGATTGCCACCGGGGTGGTAATTTCATGACAGAGCACCCGATCGATATCGAGTACCCGGGTTCCCGGAAACGGCTCGTCACGCAAATGTGCGGCGAAGATTTTTTCTGCGGTGGTTTGTCCCATAACCTCTCCTTGTGTTTCCATCAAAATAACGCGGCCCCCGCAGCTTCACGAGGCGCTCAACGATTGCTGTTTACAAAGAAATGTGCGTGCGCTCGATCACCGAAGCCATTTTGTTGAGGGCGTTGATATACGCCTTGGCGCTGGCGACAATGATATCTTCGTGCGCCCCCTGGCCGAGGACTTCACGGCCATTTTCTACAAGCCGTACGGTGCATTCGCCCTGGGCATCGGTCCCACCGGTGATCGCCCCGACACTGAACTGTTTAAGTTCTGCCCCGCTGCCGGTCAGTTTCTTGATCGCCTTGAAGGCGGCATCGACCGGCCCGGCACCGGTAACGGCAGCCTTCTTGACTTTGCCGTTGACGTCCATCTCGACGGTGGCGGTCGGCGCGGCAAAGGTCCCGGAGGACACATTGATTTGTACCAGTTTGTAGCGTTCCTCCATACGAATGACCTCGTCGGCAACGATTGCGTCGATGTCTTCGTCGAAGATTTCTTTCTTTTGATCAGCCAGCGCCTTGAACCGGACGAAAGCCTTCTCAATATCTTCCTTGTCCAACTCATAGCCGAGATCCTTCAGCCGCTCAATAAATGCGTGGCGTCCGGAATGCTTGCCAAGCACCAGCTTGTTGCGGTTGAGACCGATTGACTCAGGGGTCATGATCTCGTAGGTCTGCGCATCCATCATCACCCCATGCTGATGGATACCGGCTTCATGAGCAAAAGCGTTGGCCCCGACAATCGCCTTGTTCTGCTGCACGACGATTCCGGTGACAGTCGAAAGCAAACGGCTGATACCGTGGATATACTCGGTGTTGATACCGGTCGTGAACGGCATGATATCGCGACGGGTGCGAAGTCCCATCACCACTTCTTCGAGAGAACAGTTGCCGGCACGCTCGCCGATCCCGTTGATAGTGCATTCAACCTGCCCGGCGCCGGCCTGTAACGCAGCAAGGGAGTTGGCAACGGCGAGTCCGAGATCGTTATGACAGTGAACCGAGATGACTGTGTCATTGATATTCGGCACATTGTCTTTGAGATATTTGATAATATTGTAAAACTCGAACGGCATGGCATAACCGACGGTATCCGGGATATTCACCGTTCGTGCCCCTGCGGCAATGACCGCCTCGACGACTTCGGCAAGAAATTCGAGTCGGGTGCGCACCGCGTCCTCACACGAAAATTCAACGTTCGCGGTATAACCAGCGGCATGTTTTACCGCAGCCACAGCGGCTTCAAGGACCTTCTCCGGAGCCATTTGAAGTTTGCGCTGCATATGAATGTCGGAAGTGGCGATAAAGGTATGAATGCGGCCGCGTTCACCGGCATGGTGCAGCGCCTCCCAGGCACGATCGATATCTTTGAAACTCGAGCGGCACAGTCCGGCAATTTCCGGCCCCTTGATCGTTTGCGCAATCTTTTTGACCGCCTCAAAATCTCCGATCGAAGCGATCGGAAACCCGGCCTCGATGACATCGACGTTCATCTTTTCGAGGACATGGGCAATGCGCAATTTTTCATCAATGTTCATACTCGCGCCGGGCGATTGCTCGCCGTCACGCAAAGTCGTATCAAAAATCTTGATTCTGGTCGGTTCACTCATGATGATTCTCCCCTGATCGTTCGGTCTGTGTAACAACAATGTGACACAATTCCAGTTGAATATCTTTTCTGCGAGGGGCGGCGCTCCATCAAGTCATTTGCCACGCCATCCCCCCTGTTCACAACAAAAAAAAGCCCTCACCCATTAAATGCAGGGGCGAGAGCTGAAGCTTCGCGGTACCACCCTGTTTTAATCTCTTGCGAGATCCTTCGTTGGTCCGTTACGTGGACTGACGGCATGAACTACTGCGGTCGCTAAACCGGTTCGCGCATGCGGCTCCGAGGCCAGTTCGGCGGGATTTCGTACCGGCTTGCAGCAACCGCCGACTCTCTGTAACGAAACCATCCGCGTACTCTTCCTCATCACAGCCTGTGACAATGTTCAGACATTAAAGCCGGGCAAAACGTTATCGTCAACCTTTTTTTGTAAAGACCAGGGTGAACCGTCCGTTTTTTCAGCGGATCAGACGTTGTTTTGGTCTGGCGGAAGTTCTTCCGTTGTTACCGGTGGATCTTTTTCCGGGTCCTTGTTTTTTCGCCGCAACTTTCCGAGCAGATAACCAACCGGGCCGGAGAAAGTATAAGCAAGAAAAATACTGAAAAACATGATCTGCGGCTCGGCAACGATAACGATAAGCAACATGATCGCACCGACCAGAATACCGAAAGGCTGCCGTCTGAACAGTTCGGGGTCTTTAAAGGAATAATAGCTGAAGTTGCTCACCATCAGTGCAGCCAGAATATAGATAAGGAGGAGCACCGAAACTTTTTTAAGCAGCGGCCCGGAACCACCAAGATGGTAAAAGAGCAGGACACACGCGGCGACCATGCTCGCCGCCGCGGGAATCGGCAGGCCGACAAATCGTTTCGATTCGACAGTATTGACCTGCACGTTAAACCGCGCCAGCCGCAATGCGCCGCAGACAACATAGAGAAATGCCGCCAGCCAGCCCAGCTTGCCGAAAGGCTTGAGGGCCCAGGAATACATCAAAAGACCAGGAGCAACACCGAAGGCAACAAGATCGGCAAGTGAATCATACTCGACGCCAAAATTGCTGGTGGTCCCGGTCAGACGGGCGACTTTTCCGTCAATGGTGTCAAAAATTGCAGCAATCAGCACAAACCATGCGGCGATATGATAATCGCCGTTCATCGTGGCGACAATCCCGTAGAAACCGGAAAAAAGCCCCCCGGTGGTAAAGAGGTTTGGCAGGATGTAGACACCCTTACGCAGATTTTCGTGCCGACCTTGCAACCGATCTTTACTCATGCCAATACCCGATGACCGATTCCCCCGCAACGGTACGGTCACCAATGCGAACAGTGATTTCGGTCCCTTTCGGTAAATAAATGTCAACCCGCGAACCAAATCGAATCAGACCAAAACGCATACCACGGGTCAACAAATCCCCCACGACCGGGTAAGTGACAATCCGTCGTGCGATCAGGCCGGCGATCTGAACGAAGAGGATCTTGCCTCTGTCACTTTCGACAAAAAGTCCGGCTTGTTCATTCTGGAGACTGGCCTTGTCGAGCGAAGCGTTAAAAAATTCTCCACGATTATAAAACCGGGCAAGCACCTTCCCTGAAAAAGGGGCACGGTTGACATGGACATTGAACACGTTCATGAAGATGCTGATTTTTTTCACCTCTTCGCCAAAATAGCGCTCTTCCATCACGTCACCGACAAAAATCACCTTGCCATCCGCAGGCGCGACGATGGCATTGGCATCAGTCGGCGGGAAGCGTTCCGGATTACGAAAAAAATAGACCGTAAAAAGGGTCAGCGCGAGCATGATGGTCGCCAGACAACCCCAGTCAAGCAACGCAAAAATCAGTGTAACGAAGGCAAACAGCGCGATAAAAGGAAAACCCTCGACGGCCACCGGTTGATGTTGATTACGCATGAATCATCACATCCTTTATCCAGGATTAAAAGAAACTGCCGGGGACACGCCCCGGCAGATCGATCAGTTTTTTTCTTTATCAACAATTTTCTTGATCCAGGGCATCATGCTGCGCAGGCGTTCACCGACCAGTTCGATCGGGTGCGCGGCATTGAGCCTCCGCCGGGCGGTCATCTCGGGATAGTTGGCTTGTCCTTCGAGAATAAACCGTTTGGCGTATTCACCGTTCTGAATATTGTCCAGACACTGTTTCATCGCCTTGCGACTTTCCGCGTTGATCACCTGGGGGCCGGTGATATACTCGCCATACTCCGCATTATTGGAGATCGAGTAATTCATGTTGGCAATCCCGCCTTCGTACATCAGATCAACAATCAATTTGAGTTCATGAAGGCATTCGAAGTAAGCCATCTCTGGCGCATACCCCGCTGCGGTCAACGTTTCAAAACCGGCCTTGACCAGTTCAACCGCTCCACCACAAAGGACCGCCTGCTCACCGAACAGGTCTGTTTCGGTCTCATCCTTGAAGCTGGTCTCAATAATCCCGGTACGCCCGCCGCCGATGGCACTGGCGTACGACAGAGCCACATTTTTGGCTTTACCGGAGGCGTCCTGGAAAACTGCGATCAGGTCAGGGATGCCGCCACCACGTACAAATTCGGAGCGCACGGTGTGCCCCGGGGCCTTCGGCGCGATCATGATCACGTCCAGGTCGGCCCGCGGGACGATCTGATTGTAGTGAATTGCGAAACCGTGGGCAAAGGCAAGCGTCGCCCCTTGCTTGACGTTCGGCTCAATTTCATCGCGATAAAGCTGAAACTGAAATTCGTCGGGGGTCAGAATCATCACCAGATCGGCAGCGGCAACAGCGGCGGCGACACTCTTGACCGTCAAACCGGAATTTATCGCCTTTTTCGCCGAGGTCGAACTTTCACGCAGAGCAACGGTGACATCGACACCGGAATCCTTGAGGTTATTGGCGTGGGCATGGCCCTGGGAACCGTAACCGACAATCGTCACCTTCATTCCTTGAATGATTGACAGTTCGGCATCTTTGTCATAATAAACGTTCATTTTTCCTCCTCAGCAGGGTCATTTTTGTGTGGTCAATTCATGTAACACATTCAGGTTGTTTATTCCATCTTTTTCAGGCAATCAGGGTCGGGAAAAAACCGTCATTACTGCGTCTTCCACCCCTTTGCGCCGCGTCCCAAAACCACCGGACCGGAGCGAATCAGCTCCTTGATCCCCATCGGCCGCAGCAATTCAACAACGGCATCGATTTTCCCCGGTGCTCCGGTGACTTCTACCGTATACGAGCTCTGGGTCACATCGACGACCTTGGCTCGAAAGATATCTACGATACGCAGCACTTCAGCACGGGTCGATTCCTCGGCATTGACCTTGATCAGCCCCATCTCCCGTTCGGTATAATCCTGACCGGTGAAATCGATCACCTTGATCACATCAATCAACTTGTTGAGTTGCTTGTTGATCTGCTCCAGAATCCGTTCGTCGCCGCTGGTGACAATAGTCATCCGTGAAATAGTCGGATCGATCGTTGGCGCCACGGAAAGGCTTTCAATATTAAAGCCGCGTCCCGAAAAAAGCCCAGAAACTCGTGGCAGCACGCCAAATTCATTTTCCACCAAAACCGAAATGGTATGTTTCATCATTCAATCACTCCTCAGCACCTGGCTGTCATCAGGACGCCAGCACCATTTCATTGATACCCGCACCAGCCGGAACCATCGGCAACACATTTTCTTCACGGCAAACCTTGAATTCCATGATGACTGGCCCCGGCGTGGCAAAGGCCTGTTTGATCACTGCCTCGACTTCATCCGGGGTAGTGGCTTGTAAGCCGGTCGCCCCGTAAGCTTCTGCCAGCTTCTTGAAATCAATCGGCAGTTCCATACACGTCTGGCTGTAGCGGCGATTGAAGAACAGTTGCTGCCACTGCCGGACCATGCCGAGAAAATTGTTGTTCAGAATGGCAATCTTGACCGGCAGGCGATATTGCACCAAGGTCGCCAACTCCTGAGAGTTCATCTGGAACGAGCCGTCACCAGAGATATCAATGACCTGCCGCGTGGGGAATGCCGCCTGGGCACCGAGCGCGGCGGGCAGACCGTAGCCCATCGTGCCGAGCCCGCCTGAAGTCAGAAAGGTCCGCGGCTGAATAAAATCATAGAACTGGGCAGTCCACATCTGATGTTGACCGACTTCCGTCGTAATAATCGCGTCTTCGTCGGACAATTCACACAGTTTCTCAATGACAAACTGCGGTTTGATCTCCTTATTCGAACTCTTGTATCCGAGCGGCTGCTCTTTCTTCCACACCTCAATCTTCGCGCGCCACGGCGCAAGTTCGTCCCGCAGGGTTGCCACTTGCGCGTCGTATTCGGCGAGTTGTTTGAGCATTTTTTTCAGGACATCCTTGAGATCGCCAACGATCGGCAAATCGACGCGCACATTCTTTTTGATCGAAGTCGGATCGATGTCAATATGGATAATCTTGGCATGGGGTGCAAAGGTCGCAATCTTTCCGGTGACGCGATCATCAAAACGGGCCCCGATAGCGATCAGCAGATCAGCATCGGTCACTGCCATATTGGCGTGATAGGTGCCGTGCATGCCGAGCATCCCGAGTGACAGCGGATGCGTGTTCGGAAATGATGACAGCCCCATCAGGGTCATGGTCAGCGGCGCCTGAATCATTTCAGTAAATTGTTTCAGTTCCAGATTGGAATTCGACAGCGCTGCTCCGCCACCAACATAGATAACCGGTTTACGGGCCGCCAGAATCATCTTGATCGATTTTTCTATCTGCCGCGAGTTGCCGCTGTAATTCGGTTTATAGCCGCGCAGTTCAACTTTGTCCGGGTACTCAAATTTATGTGTGGCCATCTGGATGTCTTTCGGCAGGTCAACGAGGACCGGGCCGGGACGACCGGTGCGGGCGATATAAAAGGCCTGTTTGATGATTCGGGCCAGATCCTTGATATCCCTGACCAGATAATTGTGTTTGGTGATCGGGCGCGTAATACCGATCATGTCGGCTTCCTGAAATGCGTCGTTACCGATCAGCGGCGTCGGGACCTGTCCGGTAATAATGACCATCGGAATCGAATCCATGTAGGCAGTAGCAATACCGGTGACCGTATTGGTTGCACCGGGACCACTCGTAGCGATGGCAACACCGACCTTGCCGGTGGCCCGCGCATAACCGTCAGCGGCATGAACCGCAGCCTGTTCATGGCGATTGAGAATATGTTTGATCGGCGAATCCATCAAGTCATCATAGATATTGATGACCGTCCCCCCTGGGTAGCCGAAAACGGTATCAACGCCTTCGAGGCGCAGACATTCAAGTAAAATCTGTGATCCGGTCTTTTTCACCAATTCCTCCTCAGTTGAAACTTTTCGTTCCCTGGCAAGTGGTTGCGCGTTATTTCAGTGGAGCTGTCGCTTGACAAATTGCGCCCGTATTGGCCGAGGTGACAACCTGGGCATAACGTGCCAGCCAGCCGGTTCTGATCTTCGGTTCCGGAGCCTGCCAGACGGCACGACGTTCTGCCAGAACCGTTGCATCAACCAGCAATTCAAGCGAACGCTGCGGAATATCGAGTTTAATCCGGTCACCGTCGGCAATCAGGGCGATCGGGCCACCGACGGCGGCTTCCGGCGAAATGTGACCGATGCAGGGCCCGCGGGTACCGCCGGAAAAACGACCATCGGTAATCAATGCCACACTGTCCCCCAGCCCCAGCCCCATCAACGTCGCGGTCGGAGCGAGCATTTCACGCATCCCCGGCCCGCCTTTCGGTCCTTCGTAGCGAATCACGACCACATCGCCCGCCACGACGGTTCCGTCCATCAACGCGGCCATCGCGGCCTCCTCCGCATCGAAGCAGCGTGCCGTGCCTTCGAAGGTCATCATCTTCTCCGACACCCCGGACTGTTTGACAACCGCCCCGTCCGGCGCAATATTGCCGTGCAGAATGGCAATCCCCCCTTCAGCCCGCACCGGGTTACTGCGTGGATGGATCACGGCGTGATCAACATGCTTGATCGCCGCAGCAATCTCTCTGACAGACAGACCGGTCAGGGTTGGATTATCGAGAATCTTGTCGCCCAGCTCGTGGAGCACGCCAGGAACCCCCCCCGCCGCATCCAGATCTTCCATGAAATGGATACCACCAGGATTCATTGAGGCCAGCTGCGGCGTGGTGCGACTGAGTGCGTCGAAAATTTCCAGCGGCAGTTCGACTCCGGCTTCACGCGCAATCGACAGCAGATGCAAGACGGTGTTGCTCGAACCACCGAGGGCCAGATCGACCCGCACGGCGTTTTCAAAGGCGGCGCGGGTGAGGATGGAACGTGGCGTGATATTGTCATTTACCAGGGCAACAATCCGTTCACCGGACGTGAAAGCAATGCGCCGCTTCAACGAGGAAACCGCCAGTGCGGTACCACATCCGATCAGGCTCATACCGAGGGTTTCAGTCAGGATCGCCATCGTGTTGGCGGTAAAAAGTCCCTGACACGATCCGGCAGAGGGGCAGGCATTTTCTTCACAGGTGCACAGCTGCGCCTCGGTCATATTCCCCGCTTTATACTGCCCCATCGCCTCGAAAGTATCGGTCACAAACGAATATTGCCGCCCTTGAGCACCGCGCCCGGCGAGCATCGGTCCGGCGGTGACAACAATTGCAGGAATATCCAAACGTGCTGCCGCCATCAACATCCCTGGGGTAATCTTGTCACAGTTGGTCAACAACACCAGACCGTCAAGACGGTGGGCTTCGGCAACCGACTCAATCATGTCGGCGATCAGTTCACGGGTCGGCAATGAATAGTGCATGCCACGATGTCCCATGGCGATTCCGTCACACACGCCGGGGATACCAAACATAAATGCGTGCCCGCCACCGGTGTGAACGCCTTTTTCAATCTGCCGTTCCAAATCACGCATGCCGATGTGACCGGGGATCAGGTCGGTAAAAGAGCTGGCGATGCCGATAAAGGGCTGTTTCATCTGACTCCGCGGAACTCCGGTTCCCATCAGCAGGGCACGGTGCGGTGTTCGTTCAAAACCCTCAGTGATGGCAGAACTGCGTTTTTTCATGGTTTAATTCGTTCCTTCTGATGATCAATCGACAAGTGCCCCTGTCGCTGCCGGATGTATAAAACGGCGCCGCGATAAAATCCCGGCGCCGCACAGATAAAAAGGGGTCCGGAGGCCCGAACCCCTCAGATTCTCTCGGGTGAAGAGGACTAGACCTCACGAAAGTTATGCAGAATCTTCTGCATTTCATCTTTTCCTACCAACTTCAGCTTTTGTACCTTCTTCCGCGCAATTTCTTCATCGGGCGTCAGATAAACCTTCTCTTCAAAATCGGTCAATTCTTTTTCCAGGATCAGGTGTTCTTCATACAACATACGGAAGCGTGGGTTATTATTGCACAACTCTTCAACGACGGTCAAATCTGCTTCCTCCATCAAGGACCTCCCGGGATAGGGTTAATGAATACACCGAACTGCCATTTTAAAATAACCAATGGGGCCAACCTTGTCAACAGTCTATCATGTCATTGGGGCAGTGTTCGACCGCTTTTTTCCCACATAATTTCAGCCTCGGAACGACGAATATAAACCGGAGTTAATTGCCCGGATGAGAGCGTGCGTTTCGCCCGGTATTCACGATCGGCAAGAGCCGCAGCAAGAGCCGCACGTGGTTCAGCCAGAGAAACCGGCGCAAAATGAGCACGTCGACCGAGCCGGGCCTCAATCAACGGTCGATAAACAGTGGCACCATCGCCGACAAAAAGGGTTTCCTCGTCAATTTCGTCCAGCAACTGTTCCGGTGTCATCACGCGTTCAGGGTGGGACAAGACCGGTTCATCCAGTTGTCGGCAATAACGACCGACATAGACTTCACTTTTACGTGCATCGAGAAGTGCGCAAATCGGCAAGTGACTGGCCGGAAACTGGGCAGCCAGGGTCAGCAATGATGAAATAGCGATGGTCGGTCGATTGGCCGCCGTGGCCAATCCCTTCACCGTTGCGACACCGACGCGCAAGCCGGTAAATGCCCCTGGTCCAACGACCGCAACAAAGGCGTCAAAATCAGGGATATCCTGTTCCAGCCCGGCGAGCATCTGGCGAACATTCGGCAGCAGCAGATCTGTGTGGGTACGGGGGGAGCGCATCACCATCTCGCCAAACACACGACCGTCTTCAATGACCGCAATACTGGTACAGCGGGTTGCGGTGCAAACAGCCAGCAACCGTGGAGACTTGACCATTTACGCGCCCCCGACAAAAATACGAACGATATCGTTATAAAATGCCAGAACCATCAACATCAACAACATAATTAACCCGACCTGCTGGGCAATCTCGCGCGTCCGCAACGGCACCGGTCGGCGCATCAACATTTCGAAAAAATTAAAAAAGAGATGCCCACCATCAAGAATCGGGATCGGCAACAGATTCAAAATCCCCAACTGGATACTGAGAAAAGCCAGCACCGTGCAAATACTCGACAGGTCGGTCTGCGCTGCCTGACCTGCAATCTGAATAACCGTGATCGGGCCACCGATATTTTTCGATGAGATTTGTCCGGCGAACATCTTTTGCATGAACGTCAGCGTCAATTCGATCAGCTCAACAGTTCGGTCAGCGCCAGCACGCACCGCGTCAATAAAACCGAAGCGTTTAAAAAGGGTTTCCTGGTGTGGTGCAATACCGATCAGCAGATCATCTTTGCCATCACGCTGGATCGGCAGAACCTCGACTGAAAGTTCCCTGCCGTCGCGAATGAGGTGAAACTGTTGTGGTCGCTTTCCGTAATTCTGAATGACGTCGCGCAGATCATACCAGGAGTTGATCGGGGTTGATTCAATCGCAACGATCTGATCACCCACTTCAAAACCGGCGGCCAACGCCGGCATTCCCGGTGCCAATCCGCCGACCAGAGGCGCAACATCCGGCATTATGCCGATCGATTGCAACCCTTCAATCCCGCCGTTTTCCGGTTCCAGTGTGATCAGCAGGGTGTCACCACTCCGAAGGATTGTGAATTCCAGTGGCGCACCGACATGGGAGAGGAGTGTCTTGTTCGTACCGTCCCAGCTGGAGACGGCATCGCCATTGACCGCGACGATCAAATCATTGCGCTGCAAACCGGCAGCTGCTGCTGGCGACGCGTCAACCACATAACCGGCTCGCGGTGCATTTTCAACATAAGCGGGCAGGTTCACCCCGACCATATAGGCAATCGGCAGGACAATAAAAGGGAGCAGCAGATTCATAATCGGGCCGGCCGCAATAATTGCCGTGCGCTGGGCGATCGTTTTATCTGCAAAGGAGTGCTGCCGCTCTTCAGGCGTCAGCTCCACGACTTCGCCCTGTTCACCGATCCCCTCGCCGAGCATCTGGACGTACCCCCCCAGCGGGATTGCACAAAGCAGATATTCGGTCTCCCCCCACTGTTTGGAAAACAGTTTTGGGCCGAATCCGAGGGAAAACTTCAGCACGCGCACGCCCGTGGCCTTGGCGACCCCAAAATGTCCCAGTTCGTGGATAAAAACCAGAATACCAAGGAGGATGATCCCCGAAAAAACAGTCAGCATAAAGCCTCCGCAGCACGTTGATCGATCAGGTCATACGCAGCCTTACGCCCCATCTTGTCAGCCGCAAAGACAGTTTCAAGTGTATCGAGTGGCTGGGCAACATGACCATTCAGCACCACAGCGATAATCTGCGCAATATCAGAGAAGGAAATTCGTTCTGCAAGGAATGCTTCAACTGCAACCTCGTTGGCAGCATTCATCACTGCCGGCGCGGTACCGCCAATCGCCAGTGCCGTGTAAGCAAGGGGCAGACACGGAAACTTTTCAACGTCCGGGGCATGAAATGTCAACGCCCCATACTGGCATAAGTCAAGTGGAGGTAAATCAAGAGCCAGTCGTTCCGGCCAGGAAAGAGCATAGGCGATCGGTGTTTTCATGTCAGGAATGCCGAGTTGCGCAATCACCGAGCCATCCACATATTCAACCATTGAATGAACAACACTCTGCGGATGAACATGAACGGCAATGCGCTCGGCAGGCAGAGCAAACAACCAGTGCGCCTCGATCACCTCCAGCCCTTTGTTCATCATCGTCGCAGAATCAATCGAAATTTTCCGCCCCATGGTCCAGTTCGGGTGAGCCAGTGCATCAAGCGGTCGCACCGAGTGAAAATCGTCACTGGAACGGTGCAGAAACGGACCGCCGGAAGCCGTCAGAATCAAGCGTCGAACATCCTGCTGGCGATGCCCGCGCAACGATTGAAATATGGCGGAATGCTCGCTGTCGACCGGGAAAAGATCGACGCCGGCAGCGGTGATCGCCTCCATGAATAGCGAACCGGCTGTCACCAGCGTTTCCTTGTTAGCCAGGGCAATATCTTTCCCGGCGACAATCGCTGCCATAGTCGGGCGTAAACCGGCCGCACCGACAATCGCCGATACGACCATTTCTACATCTGGATGGGAGGCACAGGCGGAAAGGCCTTCGACGCCGAAAAGAATTTTCGGGGCATTTTCCCCGAGGGTGTCACGTAACCGGCGCGCATCGACTTCCTCACACACCGCGACCATCTGCGGCGAAAAGCGCCGAATCTGCTCGATCAGCAACGTCAGATTCGCCCCGCCGGTGAGCGTTATAACAGAAAATCTGGCGGGATAAGCCGCGACAACTTCGAGGGTACTGACGCCGATTGATCCGGTGGACCCGAGGATTGCTAGTTTCTTCATGGGTAGTGCAACACGTTATCCGTACCCCGCCCACAGCGCATAATAATAGGCAACAGGAAATGCAAAGAGTAAACTGTCCAGACGATCAAGTACGCCACCGTGCCCAGGGATCAACGTCCCTGAATCTTTCACGTTAGCCCCGCGTTTCAACATCGACTCAAAAAGATCGCCAAGTTGACCGACAATGCCAAGCAGAATGCCAAGAATAACGGCATCAACCAGCCGCAGATGGCCGAAGAACCAGAATTTGACCAACACTGCACCGAGGATACTACCGAGCAGGCCACCACAGGCGCCTTCAATACTTTTTTTCGGGCTGATTGATGGATAAAGACGTCGGCAGCCAATGGCGCTGCCTACAAAATAGGCGCAGGTGTCACAAAACATGATAATAAAAAGAACCAGAAAAATCCACTCACGCCCATCCGGCACCCCGCGCAGCAGCGGTACGTGTCCAAGTAAAAGTGTAATATAAAGAATGCCGAAAAAGAGGATCGCCAGTTGTCCGGTAACTTTTCCCAGATTATTGAAACGCAGCAAAAACCAGCAGGCGAAACCAAGCGTCATCAAGGTCAATAGCCCGACCAGCAGGAGAGGTGACTGCTGAATCATCGCACTCAGCAAACCGAGTGCAAAGAGGCAGGCAGCGAATTTTTCAGCGCGGCGTTCTCCGGGCAGGGTCATGGCGAAGAATTCATGGAGGGCCAGACAGATGACACCACCAATCAGCAGGCTGAAGAAAAAATAATTTGCATAGACAATAAAGAGGACCAGCAGCGGCAGGCCGATACCAGCGGTTATCAGTCGTTGTTTAATGTTAATCCTCCGGAATTCAAGCAGTAACTGGGTCCTTCCAGCAACACCCAGATAGTTATTTTTAAAACCGACTCTTTTCCATTTGTGCTCCGGTCAAACCAAAACGACGTTCACGGCGAGAAAATTCGACCAACGCTTTGTTCAACTCGTCGGCAGTGAAAGCGGGCCAACAAATCTCCGTGAAATAAAGTTCTGCATAAGCCAGTTGCCAGAGGAGAAAATTACTGATGCGCATTTCACCGCTGGTGCGAATCAGCAGGTCAGGATCGGGCAACCCGGCAGTATCGAGTCGACTCGCAAAAAGCTCTTCAGTAATATCCTCAACAGACAAACCACCATCCAGAACATCTTTCGCCAAAGTGCGACAGGCGTTGCTCAACTCCCCCCGCGATCCGTACGACAGTGCCAGGACCAGAGTCATCGCACTATTTTCGGCAGTTTGTGCAACAGCATCAGTAACCGTTCGACGAGCACGTTCCGGCAATCGCGCCAGATCACCTATAACCCGCAGCTGGATTCCCTTTTCCATCATTTCAGGCAACATCGCTTCCAGAAAATACCCGAGAAGCTCCATCAGGCCACCAACTTCAGCCGATGGACGTTGCCAGTTTTCCGAGCTGAAGGCATAAAGGGTCAGATAACGAACGCCGAGTCCGTGACACGCCTCGACGATCACGCGCACCGTTTCGACGCCGCGCTGATGACCGGCAATGCGCGGCAGGTTTCGCGCCTCCGCCCAACGACCGTTGCCATCCATAATGATAGCAATATGCTCTGGGATCATGTCATTCACATGGAATCCGGTTGACAAAAGATGTCGGTAATCTAGCACATTTCATCGTGTCGCGACAAGCATGGTGAGCGGATTCAACCTGTTGAAAAAAATAAAAAGGGCGCCACAAGGCGCCCCTTTAACTCAGTCAACGATGGCGTCGACCGGACAACTTTCAGTGCAAGCGCGACATTCCGTGCAATCATCGGTAATTGTATAGGAATCTCCTGATTCAACAATTGCGCCCAGGGGACAGGTATCAACACAGGTTCCACAGGCAATACATTCTTCATTGATTCTCAATGCCATTTTTTCCTCCTTGGCGACGCGGGATCTTCAGATCTCCATGACCTCCGCTTCCTTATTACTGACAACCTCATCAACCTTGACAATGAATCTATCCGTTAAATCCTGGACTTCCTTTTCACCACGTTTCAGGTCATCGGCGGAAAGTGCCTTCTCTTTCTCCATTTTTTTCAGACTTTCGTTCGCATCGCGACGAATATTCCGCACCGCAACCTTGGCATCTTCCCCCATCCGTTTGATGACCTTGGCCATTTCTTTACGCCGTTCTTCGGTCAATGGCGGGAACGAAATACGGATCAACTGACCATCGGAATTCGGATTCAAGCCCAGATCAGAACGTAAAATCGCTTTTTCGATTGCAGGAATCAGGTTCTTTTCCCACGGCTGAATGGTAATCATCCGCGGCTCCGGAACGGATAACGTTCCGACTTGATTCAGCGGGGTCGGGGTGCCATAGTAATCGACGCTGATATTGTCAAGAAGTGATGTTGTTGCCCGACCGGTGCGCACCTTGTTCATCTCTTTTTTCAGAGCTTCAACCGCCTTCTCCATCCTTCGTTTGGAGTCGGCAAGCGTTTCATTGTACATGAATCACTCTCCTTTGACGATTGTACCGATAGCTTCACCCAAGACAACTTTCTTGATATTCCCGCTCCGGGTCAAATCAAATACAACAATCGGCAGATTATTATCCATACACAGCGAGGTCGCTGTGGCGTCCATCACTTGCAATCCGTTGCGCAAAACCTCCAGATAAGTCAGACTTTCATAGCGGAGGGCATCCGGGTGGGTTGTCGGATCGGCACTGTAGATACCGTCAACCTTGGTCGCCTTGAGGATCGCTTCGGCATTGATCTCCATGGCACGCAAGCTGGCAGCGGTGTCGGTGGTAAAGTAGGGATTGCCGGTTCCAGCCCCAAAAATAACCACCCGTCCCTTTTCCAGATGACGTACTGCCCGCCGCCGGATATACGGCTCAGCGACCGCCTGCATCTCGATGGCCGACTGTACCCGCGTCGCCACACCAGCGTTCTCCAACGCGTCCTGCATTGCCAGGCTGTTCATCACGGTAGCCAGCATGCCCATGTAATCAGCACTGGCCCGATCCATTCCTTTTGATGCAGCCGCCACACCACGGAAAATATTGCCTCCGCCGATCACCAGTGCCACTTCGACACCAAAATCGACCACTTCACGAATCTCCGCGGCAATTCCCGCGATCACTTCGGGATCAATCCCGTAACCCTGCGTTCCGGCCAGCGCTTCGCCACTGAGTTTGAGCAGGATTCTTTTATATACCGGCTGAGCCATGGTGATCCTTGATTACTTCGTCATTGCCGCGACTTCAGCAGCGAAATCATCGGTCCTTTTTTCGATTCCCTCACCCAGTTGATATCGAGCATAACGAGTCAACTCAACCGCTCCGCCAATTTCCTTGGCCAAAGCTTCGACGACCTTGGCCACTTTCAGATCGGGATCGATAACATAGGCTTGTTCGAGAAGACAAACTTCGCCAAAATATTTATTGATCTGTCCTACAATGATCTTCTCGATAATCTCGTCTGGTTTACCACTTTCCTTGGCTTTGGCCCACATGATCTCTTTTTCTTTATCGACCACATCCGCCGGGACATCGTCCCGTTTCAGGAACTGTGGATTGGCAGCGGCAACATGCATGGCCAGCAGCCGCGCGGTTTCAGCAACACGGTCAGCAGCAACGGTCGACTGCAATTCAACCAGAACACCAATCTTGCCCCCGGCGTGGACATACGAGGTCACAACGCCGCTTGATTCGAAGCGTGTAAAGCGACGAACATTAATATTTTCACCAATTGTGGCTATCTGATGGTTCTGTTCTTCACCAACGGTACGACCAGTCTCCGGAAAAGCTGTTGCCAACAAAGCATCCAGATCTGCCGGATTTGCCTCGATAACAGCTTGCGCAACTCCGGCACTGAAAGCCTGAAACGCTTCATTTTTAGCAACAAAGTCCGTTTCAGCGTTGACTTCGACCAGCACGCCGATATTCCCCTTGTTGGCACTGACAACGGCACCTTCGGCAGCCACACGTCCCGCTTTTTTCGCGGCTGCGGAAAGACCTTTTTTGCGGAGAAAGTCGATAGCTTCCTGCAAGTCACCATCGGTTTCATTCAGAGCTTTTTTGCAATCCATCATTCCCGCGCCCGTCTTGGCGCGCAATTCAGCGACCAGTTTTGCTGTAATCTGTGCCACAATGTCCTCCTGACACCGCCGTGCGACGGTGTAATAAAAGTTTCCTTATTTAAATTGTCCCATTCGTGGAAGCAATTGTTGGTTCGGAAAAAAGGCGACCGAATGCCGGTCGCCTTTTATAATTTAACCAAAACAACAAAATCAGGCTTCAGTTGCAACCGATGTTTCAGCTGTTTCCGCAACCGGAGCGACGTCTGCAACCGGGGTTGTTTTTTCTTCAGCCGGGGTCGCCTTCGCAACCGGGGTCGCCTCTTTGACATCGGCCCCTTCGGCATCGGTCCGCAGAGCAATCTCACGCGCCTGGACACCTTCTTCACAGGCATCCGCCATCTTGGCGGCAAAGAGACGGATTGCACGGATCGCGTCATCATTACCGGGGATGATATAGTCGATACCGTCGGGATCACAGTTGGTGTCAACCACGGCAACAACCGGAATACCAAGTTTGACAGCTTCCTTGACGGCAATCGTTTCACGTTTCGGATCGATAATAAAGATTGCACCGGGCAACTTGGTCATATGCTTGATACCACCAAGGTTTTTCTCCAGTTTGATGCGTTCGCGCTCAAGCTGCAACGCTTCTTTCTTGGTAATCAAATCATAGGTACCATCGGTTGACATCAACTCAATTTTTTTAAGCCGGTCAATACTGGCCTTGATCGTCGAAAAGTTGGTCAACATACCACCAAGCCAGCGGTTGTTGACGTAGTATTGATCGGCACGGCCGGCCTCTTCAACGATCGCATCCTGCGCCTGTTTCTTGGTACCGACAAAAAGAACCTTATCACCGTTCTTTGTAACATCACTGAGAAAGGTGTAGGCATTTTTGAAATAACGAACCGTCTTTTGCAAATCAATAATGTAAATACCGTTGCGCGCACCGAAAATATACGGTTTCATCTTCGGATTCCAGCGCTTTGTTTGGTGACCGAAGTGAACACCGGCCTCCAGGAGTTGCTTCATTGCGATTTGTGCAGCCATTCTTCTTTTTCTCCTTCAGGGGTTTAGTTTCCTCCGCCCGCATCTGCTCCAGCATGACCCGACCGACGGTTAGGCACCCATACACGGATCAACGGACGTGTGTTTTGAGACAGCGCCTGTAGATAACACAAATGATTGTTAAAAACAAGGGTAAAGTCTGCTTCAGGCAGAACTCCCGGCAGCGGTATCAGCGCCCCCATGCAGCAGTAATTTTTTGGTCAATTGCTTGCCAAGCTCAACGCCTGGCTGATCGAGCGGGTTGACGTTGAAGAGCGCACCGGCAAAGAGTGTTTGCACCTCAAACAAATAAAACAGCGCACCAACCGTGCGCGGGCTGACCTCCGTCAGCCAGATCGTGCAATTTGGCCGATGATTACGCGTCAGCGCCTGCGCGGTTGCCTGGTGTTCACAGCGGAGCAGTTCATCCATCCCGCGACCTGTTAAATAAGCGAGTTCCGGCAACTGCGCGAAGGCGGGGATCGGCACTTTCAGCCCATAATCGCGCGGCGCGATAAAGGTCACCGTCTTGTCGAACGGGCCTTCCATGTAAAGTTGTACCTGCGAATGCTGATCTGTCGCTCCGAGGGCCTTGATCGGTGTCGGCCCGACAAAAACCTCCTCCCCGGTCAACGATTGACGCTTACCGAGACTTTCGGCCCACAGCTGACGGTACCAGTCTGCCACATCGCGCAGTCGATCACTGTACGGCATCATCACCGAAATGCGCAGCCCCTTCTGATAAGCAAGATACTGCAACGCCCCGTTCAGGTAAGCCGGATTCGCCAGCAGATCGGCATCCATCGCCTGCGTCATGAATTCCGCCGCACCGGCCAGTAACGCGGCAATATCGACCCCGGCCAGAGCCAGTGGCAACAGTGCAACCGGGGTAAACACAGTGAAGCGCCCACCGACGCCGGAAGGGATCGCACAGGAGCGCATCCCGCTGTCATTGGCCAGGCGCCGCAACGCTCCCTGCTCCGGGTCAGTAATCAATACAAAATGATCCTGCCACGCGTCCCCCTGATGCTCTTCAACCCAGTGACGCGCAATGGCAAACTGACTCCCGGTTTCAACCGTCGCTCCCGACTTGCTGATTACAAGAAAAAGCGTTTCGTGCGGCTCAAGCAACTCCAACGTGGCCCCGAACCCGGCAGGGTCAACATTATCCTGAACGAAAAGGCGCGGAGCTCCACCCCGCTTTTTTCTGGAAAGTAAATTATGGTGCAAAGCACCAAGCGCCCGAAATGCTGCCGTTGTCCCGAGCGCCGATCCACCGATACCGAGAACGACAACATTTTCAAAGCGCCCCCGGAGTTCATCCGCCAGCTTTTGCACCGTTGTCAGCATGGCTTGGTCGGTGGGCAGATCGTAAAACGGCAACTCACCGGCAGCATGACGCGCCATCAAGTCAGCATGAATACGCGCACAGCGCGGCATCAGTGCCGCAAGTTCCGTCGGCGCGATACCATATTCTTCGCCAACAGCGGTAGCCAGCATATTGTCATAATCAAGCTCAAGCATCGCTTTACTCCAAGGTTCAGGATAATCGAGGTTACTGATAAATGGCGGATGGCGCAATTATGCCCGATAAGCCAACTTTTTCAAGCGGGCGACTTCGTCGCGGGTCAGTTCGCGCCACTGGCCCTCCGCCAAGTCGCCCAGGGTTAAAAACGCATAGTTGGTCCGCTTAAGCCGACTGACCGGAAAGCCGACAGCTTCACACATGCGACGCACCTGACGATTGCGCCCTTCGCGGAGCGTCAAATTGAACCAGCCATGACTGCCGGTGGAGCGTACACCACCGATCCTGGCGGGGGCGGTCATGCCATCTTCGAGCATCACCCCCACTTCAAGCTGCCGGAGCATCGCATAATCGACTTTCCCCCGCACCCGCACCAGATAGGTTTTGTCGATCTGATGCCGCGGGTGCGCCAGCTGCTGGGCAAAATCGCCATCATTGGTCAGCAGCAGCAACCCCTCGGTGGTCAGATCGAGTCGACCGACCGGATAGAGACGTTCCGGCAGGGCAGTGACCAGCTCGCGCACTGTCTGACGTCCCTCGGGATCGCTCATCGTGGTCACATAACCGACCGGTTTGTTGAGCATGAGATAACGGTGCTGTTCGGCGCGCGGCAGGGGCCGACCATCAACGACGATCTCGTCAACAGCCGGATCGGCGGACATCCCGATAGAGGCAACGGCACCGTTAAGCATGACTCGACCGCTTTCAATCCATTTTTCCGCTTCACGACGTGAGGCCAAGCCGGTCTGGGCCAGAAGTTTTTGCAGACGCTGTTGCATAAAAAAATCAATTCCGGGTTCAAATTAAGGGACACGACTACTGCCCTGGATGTGTCAATCAGACAAGTCAGTCACTGATGTGAGCGAAAGCTCCGCAGGGTCCTGCACTGCCAATTCCTGCTGACGCCCCCCGGCAAGCTGGTCGGGGGTGAGTTCACTGAACTCCTTGAGTGAGGGCAGGTCGGACAGATCTTTCAGGCCGAAGAACTCCAGAAAGTCGCGCGAGGTGCCATAAATCAACGGACGCCCCGGCACTTCCTTTTTGCCAAGGATGCGAATCAGGCGCTTTTCCAAAAGTGTTTTGACAACGCGGCCAGAATCGACACCGCGCAGGTAATCAACCTCAGCACGAGTAATCGGCTGACGATAGGCGACAATCGCCAAACTTTCCAGCGCCGCCCGCGACAACCTGAAAGCGCGTCCCGGATCGAGACGCTGGACATATTCGGCGAGTTCGGGGCGGGTACGAAACTGATAGCCTCCGCCAACCTCCAGCAGTTCAAACGCATGTTCACTTTTCTGATAGTCAGCCTGCAACTCACCAAGAATCGTCGTTAGTGCAGCGCGTTCCACCTCCAGCAATGAGATCAGCCGGTCAACCTTGAGCGGAACATCGGCAGCAAAGACAAGCGCTTCGACGATCATTTTCAAATCAGGCGTAGTCAAGTCCGTCCTCCGTCGTGCTACCTCCATCATCCTCGCCACTGATGCCAAAGAGCCAAAGGGTGCCACAGCGGGTATTTTGCATGATACGCAGCAACCGCAGCTTGACCAGTTCCAGGGTCGCCAAAAAGTTGACGACCACATCCTGGCGCCGCGGCTTGCCGGTAAAGAGCTCGGCAAAAGAAACGCTCTCCCGCCCCTCCAGACGTTCCATAATCAGATTGATACTCTCGGCGACGGACAACCGTTCAACATCAATTTCGTGAGCGAGGGGTGCGCCACTGCGGGACAGTAGTTCCTGCATCGCCGCAACCAGTTCGAACAACCCGACCGGCACCAGTTCCTCACTCTCCGTCTCGCTGGCAGCGAACGACGGCAACGACCGGGTAAAGACATCGCGATCAAGCAGCGGACGTTCGTTGAGAGTATTGGCCGCATCCTTATATTTCTGGTATTCAAGCAACCGCCGCACCAGTTCGGCGCGCGGGTCGTCCTCTTCCCCCTCTTCATCTTCAGCGTCATCACTGACCGGGAGCAGCAGCTTCGATTTAATATGCAGCAGGGTCGCCGCCATCAGCAGAAACTCGCCAGCCAGATCAAGATTCAGCTCTTTGAACGATGCAATATATGCCAGATATTGTTTGGTGATCTCAACCATCTGGATATTGCAAATGTCCATCTCATGTTTTCGGATCAGGTGCAGCAGCAAATCGAGCGGACCCTCAAACTGATCAAGCTTAACCTCGTAGCCCGCCATGATCACCCCTGGGCAAAAAGGAACGACATCGCCTGATGCACGACATAGGCTTGCGGGCCAGCGAAAAGGGTTACCAAAAAAGAGATAATCGGCGACAGCACCAGTTCCCACCCCTTGGTGAAAAAAATCAGAAAGAGAATAATGACGAATCCGAACGGCTCGACCCGCGCCAGTGCGGCGGCCTGTTGCGGTGGCAACAGCCCGACCATAACCCGCCCGCCGTCAAGCGGTGGCAACGGGATCAGGTTGAAGACCGCAAGAATCAAATTGATATAAAGACCAAAAGCGGCCATCAATGCCAGCGGTTCAATCGATGCCCCGATGACAGTTTCCATGATCGCCGTGGCAGAGACCAGCAATGCCAGACCGCGCAGCACCAGGGCACATGCCAGTGCCAGCGCCAGATTCGACAACGGTCCAGCGAGCGCGACCCAGACCATGTCATGTTTGGTGCGACGCAGATTAGCAAAATTCACCGGCACCGGGCGTGCCCAGCCGAAGCCGAAAAAAAGCAACGCAGCGGTGCCGATCGGGTCAAGATGTTTGATCGGATTAAGCGTCAGACGTCCCAGTAAGCGCGCCGTCGGATCGCCCAGTTTGTCGGCAACAAAGCCGTGCATCACCTCGTGCACGGTCACCGCCAACAGCGCCGGAACGAGCATAATTGAAATTTTGACAAAAATCTGTTCCATGAATTTTTTGAGTTCCCCGTCAGTTTACTTAAATGCCGCTCAATTTAGCAACAGCGACGACGCATGTCAATCAAGGGATGATGGTCCGAATTTATCGCTGAAAAAAACGCGTTGCTCCGGGCACAGCTGAGAAACTTGAGGTAATAACCAGAATTTTTCGAGATATTCCTGTTCTTTATTCAGTTGGAAACAAATCTTTGACAAAAATTACACCTTAGTATATACAATTAAAAGAAATTAACACAAAATTCTACTGAAATTGTTTCGTTACGACGAAGGTGAGATGCAGGTTTTATGTGCAAGACCGTTTGGCTGGGGGGTGCCCCCGACCCTCGACCCCATTTATGAAGGTTGCGAGATTGCTGGACATGGCGCTCTTCAAGACTCTTCGTCAAAGCATTATCAGCAAATTTACCTTTCGCACCGGCGTCGTGCTGCTCATCACCATCTCAATTTTTGCTTTTTTCAACCTTAAAACACTCAGCAAAATTTTTTTAAACGATGCCAAGGATGATATTGAGACAATCAGTGAAATTATCCTGCACACAACACACTTTCAGATGCTGGAAGACAATCGGCAGCGCGTCTATGAGATAATGACTGAAGTCTGTTCCCATGAAAAAATTGAACGGATCCGCCTTATCGGCAACGACGGACTGATCCATTTTTCCACCACCGAGCAAGAAATTGGAAACCCGATTTATACGACCAACACATACCATGATGATGACATCGACATCTACAGTGACGAATTTCTTTTTCACAACGACAGCAGAAAAATTTTCGAAACCGACAGTGGCGTAAAAATTCTCAGTGTCACAACAAAAATCGAAAACAAACCGACCTGTTACACAGCAAGCTGTCATGTCCATCAAGCAGACACCACGACCCTTGGTTTTCTCGAAATCCAGGGTTCACTGGCCAAAACCGGCGTGCAGGAGAGCGCCTACCGCAACAGTATTGCTACCTTTGGTGTCGCCTTGTTGATGCTGGTGATTGTTTGTCTGAGCTGGATGACACAGAGCATGGTCGTCAGCCCGGTACATAATCTTCTTTTGCATGCGCGCAAAGTTTCCAACATGGAACTCGACAGTCACATCAGCCTGCAGTCGAACGACGAAATTGGCGAGCTTGCTGATGCATTTAACGATATGACAGCTAACTTGAAACAATCCCGCGATGAATACAGCGAACTGACTGAGACACTCGAAGCAAAAGTGCTGGAACGGACCAAGGAAATCGCCAAGGTCAGCGATCAACTGGTGCAATCTGAAAAACTCGCCTCGCTGGGGCAGCTGGTCGCTGGTATCGCCCATGAAATCAATAATCCACTGACCGGCATCCTGATGTTTGCCAACATTTTTTCTGCTGATCCGCGACTCGATGCAATGCAGCGCGATGACGCTCTCACCATAGTGCATGAGACAAAGCGATGTGCCGATATTGTTAAGCGTCTGCTTGACTTTTCGCGAACATCAATCCCTGAAAAACAACCCCGATCCCTGGTGCATATCATGGAACAAACCGTATCACTGGTGAAGCACCATGCTGAAGTTAACAATATATTAATTGAGCGCGACTACAGTGCTGACTTGCCTGAAATTGACGTTGATCCGAATCAAGTGGAACAGGTTTTTATTAACTTGCTGGTCAATTCCTGTCACGCAATGCCGCAGGGCGGATGCCTGAAAATTGCCATTTGCACCGATTTAAAACGTGACCGACTCATTACTACGATCGCTGACACCGGGCATGGGATTCCCGAAGAGAATCTGGGCAGGATTTTTGATCCATTCTTCACGACGAAGAATCAGGAACTGAACGGTGTGGCAGGAACGGGACTCGGCCTTTCCGTCTCTTACGGGATTATCCAGAACCACGGTGGTCAGGTGGCGGTTGAAAGCGTTGTTGATCAGGGGACTGTGTTTACTATTGAGTTGCCAATTCACACCATCGCTCATGCTGATGAACAGTTTTTTCTCGACAACGAGGAGTCATTGGAACAAGTCTTTCCGCACAGCAGTGACATTGGCAACAACCCAGCCACACTTTCGACAGTCTGAATCTTCACAATGCGAGGCAATATGAATGGCGAAATTGATACGATTCTGGTTGCCGATGATGATGCGGTCATTCGCAAAGGATTGATACGCATTCTTTCTGCGCAAGGGTACGAAGTAGAAGCGGTCAGCAACGGTCGTGCCGCTCTCGATCGTTTACAGCAAAAACAGTTCAGGCTCCTGGTCACCGATCTTAAGATGCCCGGAATGAGCGGTCTTGATGTATTGAAGGCGATCCGCAACTGTCAGCCGGAACTCCCGGTAGTGCTGATTACCGGTTACGCCGCGATAGAAAATGCTGTGGAGGCAATTAAAAACGGTGCGACGGATTATCTGGCCAAACCATTTACCAACGAGGAATTAATCGACAAGATCAAGAACGCCATTGAAAGCAGAGCGGTACTGATCGACGATATTTGTCTGCGACGCGAGATGACTGAAACCGGCGGTTTCGATCGCCTGATCGGCAACAGCCGCCAAATGAAACGGCTTTATCAACGTATCCTGCAAGTGGCTCCGACCGACAGCACGGTATTAATCAGCGGAGAAAGTGGTACCGGCAAAGAGCTGGTCGCACGCGCGATTCACACCCACAGCCCCAGACGTTCACATCCGTTTGTTGCGATCGATTGCACTTCTCTGGCAGAAAGCTTGCTCGAAAGTGAATTATTTGGGCATGTGAAAGGTTCCTTTACCGGAGCAACACAAACCAAACGAGGCTTGTTTGAAGTCGCCGAAGGGGGCACACTGCTGCTCGACGAGATCGGCAATATCAGCCTGACGACACAAGCTAAATTACTGCGCGTGCTGCAAGAACGCGTCATTACCCCCCTCGGTGGAACAGAGTTGGTCGCTATTGACATTCGCCTGGTTGCCGCCACCAATGCCAACCTGCGGGCGATGGTCAAGCAGGGCACTTTCCGTGAGGATCTGTTTTTTCGGCTTAATATTATCCCCATTGAACTCCCTGCATTACGTGAACACCGCGCGGATCTGATGTTGTTGGCAAGCCATTTTCTCAGACGTTTTGCTGAAGAAAACGGAAAAGAGATAAGAGGGTTCAGCCCTGATGTCTGCAAACGGCTGGAACAGTACGACTTCCCCGGCAATGTGCGCGAGCTGGAAAACATTATTGAACGGGCCGTGGTCCTGACCCAATCTGACCTTATTCAGTGTCAGGATCTGGAGATCCCGGAGGACAATGATAATCGCGTTGTCGTGGCAACGGACGTTTCCGGAACTGTTCCGCTGGATGCCAATGAACTCAAGGAACGCAAACAATTGCTGCGTGAACAAGCGGTTCTGCCGTTGGAGCGAGCATTCCTCCTCAATGCCATGGATCGCAACGACTGGAATATCACCAAGGCCGCAGAGGAGGTCGGAATGCTGCGGACGAATTTTCAGGCGATGCTCAAAAAACAGGGGATCAGCATCAATGCTCGGGTAGTGAGGTAATATCTCGCTTTTACTTTTTTACCGGGCCAGACAGCAGCCAGCCCCGTAAAACGCCATCAATATTGCGCTGTGTTACATTCTATCCGGTGTCGGTAGCTGTCCGTCCATTCATCGATAGCAGCCGCACAAATCTTTCTCACAGACACCCACCTTCCTGCATATATGTAATATTTATACATACCGTATATTTTTATTATTTTTTATATGCTTAAAAAAACGTATTTATTTTCAGCAAGTTATAAGCATTTCCCGCTCAAACGTGGCAACCGGCCACTTCCAGACGCATATTTTATTTATACACCTGCATCTTTTCTGAATCGCGTTCCATTTTATGACCATTGAATAAATCCTTAAAAAACAGCTAATTGCGCTTTTTATTAAGTTTTTCAAATTTTGGTTCAAATCCTGCACAAGTCCTTACTCAAAGCCGGAGCAAGAATCTCCGGCGACGGAATATGTTCAACAACCCGAGAAGGAGGCCGTTATGAAAACACTGAGAATGATGGCAACGATGATGGCTGGATCAGCTTCAGCCGCTTATGCCGCAGCTGGTACACCAGAAGGAGAAACAGGAATTCTGACTTATTTTTTCATTGGATTCTTTGCATTGATCGTTGTGTCCCAATTAATTCCGGCGATGATTCTTTTTTTCGGTTTGATCAGGGGATTGTTCTCCAAAGAAGCAAAAACAACGGTCAATAAGAGCTAACCGCAACACGTCGGGTGAACCAATACCGTCTGGCCTTGGGTGGGAGAATAACAATGATGCACATGCCAGGATTACTGATCGCAGACGAAGACGTGTTGTCGAGAAAACGTATGGCAGATCTATTCATCAAAGCGGGTTATCAAGTATCTGTGCCCAACTCAGCGGCGGGAGCTCTTTACGGGATCCTTAAAAAAACCGCCCAGGTTGTCCTGCTTAGCCCCCGCTTTGATGAATTATTGGCAACTGAATTAATTCCGATCCTTAAAAAGTGTAACCGCAATCTGACCATCATTCTGGTTGCCAGCGAACTCCCCTTAGCATTAATTCGCAAGGCGCGCAGTGAGGGAATTTTCTACCACGCCCTCAAGCCGATCCGTCCGGGCGATGAGGAAGAGTTACGTCAGGCGGTCAAATGTGCGTTTGAAAAAGTGACTCACGATTCTGCAGACGTGTGACTGCAATAATGACATGAGTCAACAACTTAACGGAGGCGTTATGAAAAAGTTCAGAAGTTTACTGATGGGACTCTCGATGTTGGCACTGATGATAGAACCAGCCTTTGCCGTGGACACAACCAAGACTTACTCCAGCGGAATTTTGGTTGGTTCTTTCCTGGCCTTTTGTGCCTTGATTATTCTGGTGCAGCTGATGCCAACAATCATCTTGCTGGTCGGGTTTATCAAGGGACTGATCAAGGGAGAAGGAAAGCAGGCGGCATATAGTGGCAAAAAAAACTGATCTGATCAGGAACCGCTAATTGTAACGAATTTATGGGAGGAAAAAATGATTGAACAGGTACTTCAATCGATAGGTGAGTGGCAGAGTGTTCACACCTTGGTCGATTACTATCAGTATATCAAGGGCGTTGAATACCTGATCTGTGTGGCATTTTTCATCGCTTTCCCGATGTACTATAAGTATTTGAATTCAAATTCCGCTGACGCCAACAAATAGTGTTGCTGGGCGATCTTTAGTAAAGGGAGTGATAATTATGAACGCTAAGTTATTCGGAGTTACCTTGATCATGGCGGTGTCGATCCTCGCGACAGGTAGCCTGAGTCTGGCAGGCGACATGCCTGAACAAGTGTCGCTCGATACCATGGTCAAGTATTTCTCCGGCGTCAAATTTGATCATGCCATGCATACCGAGTTGGGGGAAGATTGCTCGCACTGCCATCATCATACCACCGGAACAGGAACAACCGACTCACGTTGCGTAAGCTGCCATACTGACAGTGACGGTGTCGCTAACGTTGCATGTCGTGATTGCCATGTCGTCGATCCATTTTCTGCGGAACACCTTAATCAAAAAGCCCTGTCCCGCTACCAGTTTCATATCGACAAACCCGGCCTGAAAGCGGTGTATCACTGGAACTGCGTCGGTTGCCATGAAACGATGAATGGGCCAACGGGATGTCAGACGTGTCATACCAGAACGCCGGACGGCGACGCCTTGTTTCACGCGGATGCGTCCCCCGTTGACACGAATTGGGTCAAACAGTTGTTTGATTTGAAATGACATTCACCGAAGCATGTTTTTGAGGATAAGGAGAGTCGTTATGAGTGGAATCAGTCGACGAAGATTTCTTGCCGCGAGTGTGGCAGGATGTGCCGCCACAACTTTGGCCGGCACAAAAAAAGCCCTGGCAAGCGGATCATTTTCCGGCTACCCGGAGGGCATGGGGGTATTGGTCGATTTGACGCGCTGCGTCGGCTGCCGCAGCTGCGAAGCAGCCTGCAACAAGGAGCAACAGCTGCCAGCACCGGAGTTACCTTTTGATGACAAATCAGTGTTTGACCAAACTTTCCATGACGGCAAACAGTTGCGGCGTCCCGATGAAAATGCCTATACGGTTGTAAATCGCTACCAACCTGCCAGCAGCGATCAGCCCGTTTACCGCAAAGTGCAGTGCAATCATTGCAGCGAGCCTGCCTGCCTCACCTCCTGTTTTGTCAATGCCTATACCAAAACGAAGGAAGGGGCTGTCATCTATAATTCCAAAGTTTGTGTTGGCTGCCGTAACTGTATGATTGCCTGCCCGTTTCACATCCCTGGCTACAGTTACTCCAGCGCCTTTGATCCAGTCGTTAAAAAGTGTATTTTCTGCCACGAAACACGGCTGAAGAATGGCCTGCCACCGGCCTGTGTCGAGATTTGCCCGCAGGAAGCACTAACCTTCGGCAAGCGCAAGGAACTACTCAAAATCGGAAATAACCGCATTCAGACACACCCAGGCCGCTACGTGAATCGAATCTATGGAGAAAACGAGTTGGGTGGAACCAGTTGGATGTATCTGTCCCCGGTACCCTTTAGCGAAGTGGGTTTCGACCCGAATCCGGGGAACGATCCAATTATCAATCAGGTGAAGGATTTCCTCGGCACCGTGCCGATGGTTCTCGCCATCTGGCCCGCAATGTTTGCCGGTTTCCACCTCCTTGCAAAAAAACATGACGGCCATGAGGGGCATGACCAAACCGCCGACACAACACCAGGCGACGAGGGAGATGAACAATGAAAAGTCTGATTCAATGCGGGGTGAAACTCGTTGATTCACCGATCAACAAAGAGTCTCGCCATAGCTGGAGCCTAAAACAAAAACTCTTTTTCGGGCTGACCCCAGGACAGTATTTCGGGCAGGCGTTACGCAATCCGTTCAATTGGATTCTGGGGATCATCTTCGCGATCGGACTGCCATTGATCGCCTATCGTTATCTGTTCGGACTCGGCGTCGTCACTCATGCATCAAACGACTATCCCTGGGGTTTGTTTCTGGGCTTTGGTCTGTTTGCAATGGTGCCACTTTCTGCGTCAGGATTCATGCTCGGAACAACCGTTGAAATCTTCGGTCGCCACGATTTCGAGCCGATTGAACGCCTGGCCCTGCTTAACGGTCTGCTGGGGTACTTTTTTGCTGTCGTCTACTTGCTGGTTGATCTTGGTCAGCCGTGGCGATTACCCTACCCGATGGTGGTTTCTTTCGGGCCGGCCGCAGTGCTCTTTCTGGTCGCCTGGCACGTCGCCACCTATCTGTCGGTACAGGTCGCTGAAGTATCTGTCGCCTTCTTCGAATGGATCGGGTGGCTGGGGGGTAAACGCTTTGTGCGCCGGATTGCCATCGGACTGACCATCGCCGGTATCATTCTCTCAACCCTTCACCAGGGGGCGTTGGGGGCGCTGTTCACTTACGCACCGGGAAAGGTTCACCCACTCTGGTATTCAGCGTCGTTTCAATGGATTCATTTCTTCTGTTCGTCGATTCCGGCGGGGCTCTGCATGGTGATCGCGGTCAGCACCATCGTCAGAAAAACCATGAGCTGGCGCTGTGACAGAAACTTTCTCGACAATCTCGACCGCTGTACTCTGGGTCTGGCCAAAGGGGCCAGTCTGGCGTTGATCACCTACCTGGCCATCAAATTGATCGGCATTGCCCACGATAATGAGTGGGGGTATCTGGCCACCGGCTGGGGCGCCTGGTTTATGGCTGAAATCGGCTTCGGCGTGGTCCTGCCGATTGTGCTCTTCGCCTACGCGATTCGTCATCGCATGGTTGGTCTGGCCCGGCTGGGAGCATTTATCACCGTCTTTGGCATTGTCCTGAATCGTTTAAATACCGCACTCATCACTTTCAACTGGCAACTCTATCAGGAGATCCCTCACGTATTTGAAGTGCTCATCACCGTGACGGTCTTTGCAATCTACGTTGTGGTCTATCGCTTTATCCTCTATCGGCTGCCAATTCTTTATGCGTGGAAAGAGCAACCGCAAGAAGCCCTTGCCGCAGAAGCAGTCAAGACAAATACGATCACCACAGCTCCCTTACCGGCGGGTGCCCTGTATCGCCGGATCGATTAAAAAGCATGACTGCGGGACCGCCCGTTGCGGTCCCGCAGTCATATGAATAGCGCAAGGAGTCACATCATGCTCAGCAGCATAAACAGTCGTGCTATCATCCCGGTCGCCTGCGCTGTTACCGGATTTGTCATTGCCTGCTGTGTGCTTTTATACAGCTTTGTCAAGGAAGACCTGACCGAGGGTGAAATTCAGCATGCGGCTGATCTTGCCGATACGGTGATCAAATCAACCCGCTACGCCATGCTTAAAGATGACCGGGATACTTTGAGCAACATCATCAGCAGCATCGGCGGACAAAAACAGGTGGAACATTTACGTATTTTCAATAAAAAGGGGTTGATCATGTTTACCCGCGAAAGTGGGGAACGGTACAAGTTTATCAACAAATCAGCAGCAGGATGCAAGGAGTGTCACGTCGGAGAAGAACCGAAACACAGTCTTGGCACCATGTCACAAGCACGCCAATTTACCAATGACGCCGGCAACAGCGTATTGGCAATCACCGCACCGATCTACAATGAACCGGAATGTTCCAACGCGTCCTGCCACGAACATAATGCCGACCAGAAACTGCTTGGAACAATCGATATTGGCCTCTCTCAGTCCCCTCTCAAACAGACGCTCGGACAGCTGAAAAACCGCATGATTATATTCAGCGGGATGGTTCTGATTCTGACTGTCGGGGCTGTTTTTGCCATCCTGTACAACCAGGTTTTTTTGCCAATCAAAAAACTGACCAACTTTACTGAAACCCCCCAGAACGGCATGCTTGAGGATGATTTTCCGGAAGTAAGCGGTGATATCGCCCGGCTGGCCCATGCCTTTCAAAAAATGTCTCACAAGGTAAAAGATCTCGAACACCGTTTGTTACACAAGGAACAGGGTGTTAATTCGCCAGATTCTCTGTCCTAAAACTGATCGTTATGTTACAGTTGGTTCAGTTTTGAACACTCTGTGGTGGGCAGAAGGAGCTAATGATGAGCCAGGCGGAATCCCCCCGCGAGGTGCGTCCCTTTCCCGATCGGGAAAAGTTGCGAGAACGCATCGAAAAACGCATCAAGACCCTTGAACGAATCGCCGGAAGTGGTCTTTGGGCAATGGTTCTGTTTCTGCTGGTGAGCTTGTCCGCTTTTTATGAATTTTCAATCTTCCCTGCCCTCGGTACTGAGGTGCGACAACTCCTCGGCACCCCCCCGCCAGCAACCATGATCAGCTTGGCCCTGGTTATATATGCCTTTTCGAGCATTGTCCGAACCTTGGCAAGAATGAGCCATAACATTACGCCTTTCCTTGGATGGATGCATACCGCTTTTTTTTGCGCTTTCTATATCTTTTACCATCTGTCCGGTGCCCTTCTGGATAATTTCTGGGCCGTTTTTTTTTCCGGGACCAGCGTTATGGGGCTGGAAAATTATCATATCTGGGCATACAGCAGTAGCGCGATCCGCAAAGAACGCGCCCTGCTGGAGAGCATGCAGGTTGCCCAAAAAGAGTAGTACCCTGTAACCCATAGGATTTCGAAAGATGGCGCAGGGATTTGGCGGGTCAGCAAGGCGTGATTTCAGCTGCCTAGCCAGAGTTAAACAGCTAAAATCGCAACGCAGCTGACACGCCAAAGAACCAGCCAGATACGAAAGATTATGGGTTACTGGGTACTAGTCCCGCGCTGCGTTACTTGACCAACGTTCCTCCCCGTGCTAATTTTATCCACAGGCAACCTCCCGCAATTACAAGAGAATTATTTATGCGCATCATTTCCGGTAGCGCCCGGGGAAAACATCTGGCAACGTTTACCGGTAAGGAGATTCGCCCCACCGGCGACCGCGCCCGTGAAGCCCTTTTCAGTATTCTGCTCAGCCGCTGCCGTTCCCTGAACGGTATACGCGTTCTTGATCTTTTTGCCGGGAGCGGGGCGTTGGCTCTCGAAGCCGTCAGTCGCGGTGCCGCCAGTGCCACCTGCGTCGACAATAATCCGCAGGCGATCGAACTGATTACCCGTAACATGGCTGGCTGTGCCTTGTCCGACAAGGTGACCCTGGTGCGCAGCAATGTATTGCATTTACCGCCACAGGTTTTGAACAAAGCGCCCTTTGACCTGATCTTTCTCGATCCGCCCTACGGCAAGGGGCTGGCGGAGGCCACCCTGGCCATGCTTGCTGCAATGCAGCTGCTGGGCAGAAACGGTATCATCTGCGTTGAAACCGGGACAAAAGAAAAGCTGGATGTCGTTAACCGCGCCTTTACCTTGTGCGACGACCGCCGTTATGGAGCTATCCGGTTTCGTTTGTTTGTCGATTCCAATTGAATACTATTGTCTTAAAAGTCAGAATATCAGGGTGTTCTTGCATTATGAGAGATGTTTTAGTATCGTGTTTCCCTAAATGTCACTTCAGGAGGGCTGAAGTCCTGCCTACCTACCATTCTTAAACCTCCTGAGCGTACATGCCTTTACTGTTTTATTGATGATATACATACCCAGGAGAGAGCTATGAATCGCTTATTATCCCTGCTATTTTGCCTGCTCGTGTTTATGTTCTGCTGTGGATTCTTTGGTAGTGCTTGGTATGAGGAATATGGCCTCACCAAAGAGAGCCAACTTTATACACAAGCTGGCAATGATGTACTAAAAAAGATTATTTTTGACACTAAAAATAGGCACTTCTCAAAAGCGATTGGCACGGCAATTAACAACCCTTTTTCTCTTGAAGATAATGAATTAATAGAGCGTTTGGGGCTTCTTCTTCCCCAAGAGACACAAGATCGGGAAAGAGCTAAAATTGCAAAATTATTAGCTAATTCACCACACGAAAACGCTGTAAAGTTCCTTGCCGACCATGTGAAAGAGGAGAAGCACAGAAATATCGTTGCACTGATAATTTCATCTCTAATTGATCACGACTATTACACGGATGACTTAATAAATTACGCAAAAATAATGTCTAAAAATATGGACTATTTGATAAAAACCTCCTTTTCAATATACCTTGTCAACAACCGTAGCCTGCACAGTGAGGTGATTGAACGTGCCTCAACAGGCATTATTACAGAGATTACTCAGAGCAAAGCCAACAGAAGAAGGCATGTTTTTCAGCTCCTTTCGCGATCTAAATATGTAACAGAAGATATCTATAGCTTAATCCAAAATGCTGCATTTGATGATCCTCACCCTAACGTAAAAAGAGATGCCGCGAAAGCCATGTCTTTATTGAAAAAATACAGCCTAGAAAATATTCAAGAACTGAAACCAAATTTTTATGCTCAAAAATTAATAGACAGTAACTTCAATAGCAAAAATTTTAACAATGACTCCTCTATAGCCCTGATTGTAGGCAACAAAGACTACTCTAAATCTGGAAACTCAGTGCCAGATGTCGATTACGCAATCAATGATGCAGCAGCGATTAAAGAATATCTGGTAAATGCTAAGGGCTACAAGGAAGGCAATATTCTCTATCTTGAGAACGCATCTCAGGCGCAAATGGTATCTGCACTTGGAAACAAAGAATCTCACATGGGAAAACTCTTTAACTGGGTTCGACCCAACGAATCAGATGTATTTTTCTACTACTCTGGTCACGGAGCACCAAGCCTTAAAGATGGTAGTGGATACTTACTGCCTGTAAATGCAGACCCTTCAACGGTAGAACTCAATGGCTACTCAATTGACACCTTATACGCCAATCTAGAAAAGCTGTCAGCAAAGAGCATTACAGTTGTCCTGGACGCATGCTTCTCTGGAAGTTCCCAGGCAGGAACAATTATTCGCAATGCGTCATCCATATCTTTAAAACCAATATCAATGCCCAAGACATCGAGTAAGATAAATGTCCTGACAGCAACCAATGTCGGTGAAGTCGCTTCATGGGACACAGAAGCTAAACATGGACTGTTCACGAGCTATTTCCTTAAAGGCATAAATGGTGATGCTGATAAAGGTAAGTCAGGCAATGCTGACAACAAAGTCAGCTTGGCTGAACTAAAGCGTTACTTGGACTTGGAAGTGTCCTACATGGCTCGTCGGCAATATGGGAGAGAGCAGAACCCTCAGGTGAGTGGCAGCTCTAATTATATCTTTAGCGAGTTAGCAGATTAGCAAACTAGGGTTTTTAAAATCACCATTAGCGAGACTGCCATGGAGGCACACGAATGAAAAAAAGTATTGCCGTTTATCCCGGATCGTTCGATCCGATCACCAATGGTCATCTTGACATTATTCAACGCGGTCTGGAAGTCTTTGACGAGGTGATCATTGCCGTGGCGCGTAATTCTGAAAAAAATTCACTCTTCACCGTCGCTGAACGTCTGGAGTTGATTCGTATTGCCGTTGCCGATGATTCGCGGGTGCGCACCGAGACCTTTGACGGTCTGCTGGTCAACTATGTCGTTAATCAGGGGGCGCGTGTCATTCTGCGCGGTTTGCGCGCGGTCTCCGACTTTGAGTACGAGCTACAGATCGCGCAAATGAATCACAACGTCGAACAACGCGTTGAAACCCTCTTCATGATGACTGCGGTCCCCTACAGCTTCTTGAGCTCTTCGATTGTCAAGGAAGTCTGTTCCCTCGGTGGAGATATCAGCGCATTTGTTCCTCAGCCGGTGGTTGCAGCTTTGAAAAAAAAATTCGGTCTTTCATCCTGATTGCAGCTCGATGGTCAGGGCACTTCCACCAAATAATGGGGCGTTCATCTCGTCTGCAACCGTGGTGTATTCTGGGTCTCTGCAAGGCTGCGCCTGTCGGTGATATTTGAGCCATCTTTGATGGCGTCGCAAAAAGTCCGCCCTACGGCGTTACGCTGGTTTTTCAAGACCTCGACCTACCTGATGTAGGCCTTCGCCCCTGAAAAACCACCAAGCCTTGGAGGACGAAATTTTTGTTTAGCCATCCAATTCTTTTTTGCGAGTGCATCATCTTTGATTTTCAAAACTGTTTCCGAAAACGCCTGAGCGCAAAGAGTTTACCTTGACATCGCCCGATTGATAAATTACCTTTGGTCGCTTGTGTTCGGGGAAAAGGAGCAATAACGTGACTCAAAAAAAACCAACAACGTATAAAGATGCCGGTGTCGATATCGATGCCGGAAATCGTTTTGTGCAGATGATCAAACCTCTGGTTAAATCGTGTTCGCGTCCTGAGGTTCTGGCAGACATTGGCGGGTTCGGCGGCCTCTTTTCACTGACACCTGACAAATATGCGCGCCCGACTCTGGTTGCTTCAACCGATGGTGTCGGCACCAAGCTCAAGATCGCCTTTATGCTTGATAAACATGATACGGTCGGCATTGATCTGGTCGCCATGTGTGTCAACGATATTATTGTTCAGGGCGCCGAACCCCTGTTTTTCCTTGATTATCTTGCGACCGGACAATTGTCCCCGGAAAAGGCCGTTGAGATCGTCAAGGGGATTGTTGAGGGGTGCAAACAGGCTGGCTGCGCCCTGCTCGGCGGGGAAACTGCGGAAATGCCCGGCATGTACAACACTGGAGAATACGATCTGGCCGGGTTTACTGTGGGGGTTGTCGACAACAGCAACATCATCGACGGTTCTTCGATAACGGTTGGTGACAAGGTCATCGGTCTGGCATCAAGTGGACTGCACTCAAACGGTTATTCTTTGGCGCGCAAGATACTTTTTGAGCAAGAGGGCTATGCCATTGATGCCAGGTTGCCGGAACTTGAGGCTCCGCTCGGTGAGGTCCTGATTGCGCCGACACGTATTTACGTTAAGTCAATACTCAATTTGCTGCGCGATTTCAACCTGCGGGGCATTGCGCATATTACTGGCGGCGGACTTCCGGAGAATCTTCCTCGTGTGCTGCCTCACGATTGTAAAGCGCAAATCGATGGTACATCATGGCCCAAAGCAGCAATCTTCAAACTTCTGCAAGAAAAAGGCAATATTGCCAAGGATGAAATGTATCGTACCTTCAACTGCGGCATCGGCCTGATCGTCATTGTCCCCGAACAAGAAACCGATGACATCATGATGCGTCTCAATGGTCTGGGTGAAAGTGCCACTGTTATCGGCACGATCGCTGCTCGCAAGGGCGAAGAACCGCGAGTTGTTATCAGCTGAGGGCCGGGAGGAGCGGATGACTGAAAAACTGCGTCTCGGTATACTCGCTTCAGGGGGTGGCACTAACCTGCAATCGATTATTGACCACTGCGTCGCCAAATCTCTTGATGCTGAAATTGTCACCGTAATCAGCAATAACCCCGATGCTGGTGCGCTCGCCCGCGCATCAAATGCGGGTATTCCTGTACAAATCATCAACCACCGCGACTTTTCTGCGCGTGATGAATTCGACCGGGCCGTTGTCAGCGCATTACAATCAGCGCAGGTTGAATTAGTTGTCCTGGCCGGGTTCATGCGCATTATTACGGAGACGTTTGTCAGCGCATTTCCAAACCGCATTATTAATATTCATCCGGCACTCCTCCCCGCTTTCCCCGGACTTAACGTGCAGCGCAAGGCGATTGAGTACGGCGTGCGCTTTTCCGGCTGTACCGTCCACCTGGTCGATGGTGGGGTCGATACCGGACCGATTATCATGCAGGCTGTGGTACCGGTTCTCACTGATGATAACGAGGACACCCTGGCAGCGCGAATTCTTGTTCAGGAACACAAAATTTATCCGCGTGTCATTCAATTATTTGCGGAAAACCGCGTCAAGGTCACCGGTCGACATGTTTACATTGATCCGGCACCACAGCCTGCCTCAGGGGTATTGGTCAACCCGGCTCTGGACGACTGATGGAACGATCAGTTCTGGTCAGTGCATGCTTACTCGGCCTGAACACCCGCTACGATGGGAACACAAAGGCCGATCATCGGGTTCTTGATTATCTGCGTCAGCACAAGCTGACTCCGATTCCGGTTTGTCCCGAACAACTCGGCGGCTTGCCAACCCCCCGCCTGCGATCATGGTTCGTCAACGGTGATGGTTCCGCTGTCCTCGATGGTAACGGTGAGATAACAAACGCTGATATATCGATGAACCTGGCATTTATACGCGGTGCACAAGAAGTGCTGAAAATCGCCAGGTTGACGGATTGCCGACGGGCGATCCTGAAACAACGCAGCCCGTCATGCGGTGTCGGGGAGATTTACCGGGAGAATCTGGTGGTCAGTGGTGACGGGGTCACAACGACACTACTAAAACGGCAGCAGATCGAAGTCATAAGCGAGGATGACCTGGACTTTTAGACCCGTGTAAAAAGATGCATAAATTCCTAAATATGAGTTGCATCACACGTGCAATTGTGATAGATATCTACGGCTTTGAATCCCAAGAGGAGCTTTAATTATGTCAAAAGTATGTGATATTTGCGGAAAGAAATCGCAAACAGGGAATAATGTCAGCCACGCACACAACAAAACCCGGAAAACCTGGGATCCGAATCTGCAAAAAGTTCGGTCTCTCAAAAATGGCACGGTCATGTCCGTCAGGGCGTGTACACGCTGTATTCGTTCCGGAGCGATTGTCAAACCAGGCTGATCGTTACATCCTGATCGAAATCATCAAAAACGGGGATGAGCGCACGCTTATCCCCGTTTTTATTCTATCCACATCTAATCAGGAAACCGCGGCTGCTACGGGAGGCCCAAAACGAATGACCGTCCCGCATCGATGATCGCCTGCAAATGTTCCTCGCAGTTGGCCTCTCCGTAAAGTCGCACGACCGGCTCAGTCCCTGATTTGCGAAACAACAACCACGATCCATCGTCGAGAATAAACTTGTAACCATCCACGGTGTTCGTTTCGCACACCTTCTTGCCACCAAACTCGTCTGGCGTCACACTCATTTTCTCAGCAAAAGAAGTCTCAAGTTCAGGTGTCAGGCGCAGATTGATGCGACGGGTATGTACTTCACCGACCCGGCGATAAAGGTCAGTCAGCAACTCGGCTATGGTCTTTTGCTCAACTGCAACCATTTCGGCCACCAGCAGGCAGGCAAGGATGCCATCCTTGTCAGGAACATGCCCGCTGATTGTCAAACCGGCACTTTCTTCCCCCCCGATAAGAATTTTTCCCGCAGCGATGTATTCACCAATAAATTTGAAGCCGACCGGTGTTTCAAGAATATTGACTCCATGATGCGCAGCAACCCGATCGAGCAGATGCGACGTCGCAACAGAACGCGCCAGGTCGCCACGCCGTCCACTTCTCAGCATATAATCTGCCAGCAGTGCCAGAATGTAGTTGGGTTCAATGTAAGTTCCGTCACTATCAACAATCCCGTAACGATCAGCATCTCCGTCTGTAGCGAGTCCCAGGCTGAGACGCGAATCGTTGCGGATAAGATCAATGAATTGAGCAATGTTCGCTTGCGCCGGTTCCGGGGGGTAGCCACCAAAATACGGATCACGATGGTCATTGATTGTCATCACTGTCACCCCAGCGTCACCCAGTAATTTGTCGAGATAACCGATAGCGGTGCCATAGAGCGGGTTGATCGCAAAGATTAGCCCTGAAGAAAGAATGGCATCAAAATTGACCAATTTGCGTATCGACTCAACATAAGCCGGACGCGGGTCAATCTCCTCATACAATCCATGCGAGCGCGCCTGTTCTACGGTCATTTGATCAACATTGTCCACCACGCTCATCTCATTGGCGCGGCGCTCGATATCGGCAGTCGTTCCAGGAAGCGCCGGCCCACCTGATGCGGGAGAAAATTTGAGTCCGTTATATTCATACGGATTGTGACTTGCTGTAAAATTAATCGCACCACTACATCCCCGGCGAATGATTTCATGTGCAATCACCGGGGTGGGCGTATCACGGTCGCAAACAAACGCTTTTATTCCTGCGGCAGCGAGAATTTGTGCCGCAGCTGCAACGAAGTTTTTGCCCAGAAATCGGGCATCACAACCGACTATCACACCGCCATCTGCCGTCCCTTGGGCCAACAGATGATCGGCAATTGCCCGAGTCACTATTCTGACCTTACCGAACGTAAAATCGTCCGCCAGCAAACCACGCCAGCCCGACGTTCCAAAGATGATATTCCTCTGCATAACAATCTTCTCCTTCACCGCAAATTGTGGTGTTCTGAATCATCGTCGCATTGTGCGGCACCGTTCAACTTGGCAATCAATCAGGTTCATACAGATATGGTGCACGATAATCGGTGATATCTGCAACATAGGGACAATCGGCGGGCAAGATCCCGCGTTGCAACATTTCGGGAGTCAACGCCATGCAACCCGGTCGCCGCTCGTGCCGCTCGCGGTAAACGGTACAGAGGCGCGTATCCAGATCAAGCATGGCACAGGGTTCGTTGGTGTAGTATATTGCACCATTAAAATCAATTTTTTCAAAGCAGCAGCGACCGCAACGCCGGCACTTTTCTTCCCACGCAATATGATCCGTCATAGCCCTGTCCTTATTGAGTCGAAGAGTACCTGACGACACACAGGGCGTCAAGCGAACAGACAGAATTACGGACAAATTTTAGATTGACATTTACTTCAAAAAAATCGGATAATAAGAGTTCTGGACTCAAAACAAATCTAACCCACAAGGAAAGATCAGGGAGGTATATAGCAATGCAGTGTCAAACCATTCAGCCCGGAAATGAGTGTAACTTCTGGACCAAAAAAGGTTGTTCTTTTGAAGGCAACGCCTGTCACAATGTCGTCGTTGCCTGTGAAGGTTGTGATCGAATCGTTAACAGTGAAATTGGTTCTGTTTGCTCTTCTTACCCCGCCCCGGAGAAGAAATGGGCCACCGGTCTGTGTAATTTCGCAACCCACCAAAAAGTCAAGATTGACAGCGTCGAAGCCAAGGTTAATCCGCTCAAGGCGTCGAAGCGAGCAGCCGGGAAAAAGAAATAAAAATTATACAAATCAACAAAAAAACGGACGTTGCAGCGTCCGTTTTTTTGTTGATAAGCACACAGTCTCTGCCCTCCTGGTCACGCCAGGTTCAACACGGCCGGCTATGTCTATTGCACAACCTCAGTTGCCATACTTAACGCCTGAAAGGGAATTGTCAAATTAAGCAGCTTGGCCGCTTTCAGGTTCATCGCCAATGCAACCTTGCGGGGTGTTCTGACCGGCAACGTCAATGCTTGTTGACCGTTGAGTATTTGAATGGCATGGACACCAAGTAAGCGCCCTTGTTCGGTAGAATCAGCTGCCAGCGTTACCAGCGCTCCATGATCGGCCAGGTGAGGGATTTGCGAAACAACAGGTATCCCTTTGGCGTTGGCAATCGCGACAATCTCGTCCAGTTTCAGATGCAACACCGCGCTTTCCGACACAAACAATAAATCAGCTTTTTCAACCAGGGCTTGTGTTGCCGCGGCAATATCGCCAGCTTTGACAACGTTCTCACGAACCGTCCCGGCACCTCGGGCTGCAAGCAGTTTTTCAAACTCATCCGATTGCAGTACCGAACCTTGATCAAATTTTGTATACAGAATGCCAACTTTCTTAAATTTCTTGATCTCAAAGATTGCCGCGACCAACGTCTCAACTGGCGTCTTGCTACTGACCCCGGTGATGTTCCCACCGGTAATATTTAAATCCTTGACGATATTGAGAGCTACAGGATCGTAAACATCCGCAAACACGATGGGGATTGAAGATGACTCCTTCATCGCCACCAAGGTTGCCGGAGCCCCGTAGGTGACGATTAAATCAGCACCAAGGCCAACCGCTTTACGAATAGTATTTGCCCACGACATCGGATCAGGGTTGGGCATCTGTACATAAATCTGAATTTTATCTTTCATCCCGCCAGCTTCAATAATCTTCTCAAAAGCTTCCTGGGCTTCACGGTAACGGTCCAGCCCACCGGTTATCACGACCGCCATAAATTTCTTTTCAGCGGCGAACGACGGAACAGCAATCCAAAGCTGAGAAACAACTGCGGCCAGCAATAGCAGCAGTCTGAATTTTACAAATAAATATCCGCCCAAGCTCATCACCCGTCCCTGTCCAATCTGAATCCTACCAGACATATGCAATATTCACCATGCTGCGCGTCACCGAGCCATCGAATGTGGACATATTCTTGTCATGGTAATCAACATAACTGATCTCGGCACCACAGCGCAATCGTTCCATAACTCGCCAATCAATGCCAACCTCTGCTCCGCTCTGTACCAGATCAATCCGACCAATATCAGCCAATCCTTCCGCCGTGGCAAGATAATCCATTTCCACCAGGTAATCAAAATCCGGAGAATATTCAGCTGTTGCACGGACGTAACGCCCGGCCAGACGCAGCCTGACCGAACCACTGAGTTGGATCCCGAGGTCAGCCGACAGCAGATGGATCTGTTGCAGGAATTCAACATCCCGGTCCATGAAAGTATGTCCGGATTCAACGGCTGTGAGAGCAGTAGGCAACCCGCTTTGCGGGTCGGCATCGTTGCCGAACAAAAGATCCTGCGTAATATCCGTGCGGAAAAACCCGTAATTAAAATTCAGGCTGACCCGCTGTGCCGGAACGGTCCAAATCCCGAAATTAACATTCTGCTTCTGCCGTTCACGATTTCGTTCAAAGGTATACACCCCGGAAGAGATCAGCAGCGACTCCGCATAATTAGCCAAATCCACCCCGGCACGCGCCGAAGCGTTGACCCCCCAGGATAACGCAGGCTGGAACGACGTACTGATGGATAGCTCATGGCTGTCGTAACTACTCGTCGCATAAGCCGGAGCAGCGTTCTTCTCAAAGGTATAGGTCGTGTTGACACTCAATCTGCGGTCATTTCGGGATTTATAATACCCGCCCATCTTGAAAGTTGACTTAACTTCCTCTGCGGGGGGCTGCCAGCCTGCCGCAAACGTGGTGTCGACATTATCACGTTGCGTTTCGCCACGTTTGAGCAACGCTTTGAGTTGCAGGTTGCGGCTCAAACGCCAGGTCGAAATCAGCTCAATAATATTCTCCTTGAGATCCAGATTTTCACTGACCGGTGCAACGGCAGGGGTCAAACTTGAGGTGATCGCGGAGTTGTTATCGTAATTCAGATCGAGTTGACGTAACCGAAGAATCATACTCACAGTATCCGATGGAGTAAAGGCAAAATCTCCGGCAGCCTTGTAATAATCGACTTCCGCTTCAACCGGAGAAACGGTCTTCAATAACGATTGGTTTTCACGCTTCCCCAGCGTATAGGAAAGATTGGCAACAACCCCCCCGGATAAAGAAGTATGGACGGCCAAGGTTGCCTCTTGCATCTTGCTGTCGGGGTCTTCACTATGCTCTGCGCTTCCCGCAAGGCGACGGCCATCAATTGCACTAAACGTATCTCGCGGAGTGTCCTCCTGGTCTTTGAAATCCCGATACAGGTAGCTAACGATCAGATCAAAAAAACCAAGGTGACCATCAGCACTGGCCGTGAACTCATTTGTCACCCGATCCAGCGTGCGGGTGCGGCTTTGTAAATGACAGGCAGTAGCACAATCTTCATCCATGAAACGTAACTGCCTGGTGCCCTGTTTCTGATAGCGCCAATATCCAAGATTAATATGTGCGGGGATATCCGGAAGTTTGTAACGCATGTCCACCTGGAATGTTTGAGCGTCCAATGAGTACTCGTCAGCTGGGTTCTGATCAGCATAATCGGCACGGGTGACGACATCATCACCGGCAATGAATGGAGAATTGTAGGTTACAGCCAAGTTGCGAGAATCAGTAGTCCCTGGCCGATAGGGGATATGATCAAGATTATGAAATAATTTTTCCAGTCGAAGATTCACGTGCAGCACGGTCATGACATCGAGTGAAGATTCAACGCGATAATCGTTTTCACTGTTATAGGCAGCATCGAGATAGAGGTGCTTTTTGTCGGACCCAACCAACGCCTGTAAATCAAAGGTGGGGCTTGATTCATGTTCACGATATTCCGCAGCCCGCCCCGGCGCATCTTCGTCACTGACAACGGAGTAACCGCCGCCAGCGACCAAACTGGATGCAAACGCCACTCCCGGAAGGAGCACAGCACAGCCAACCACAAAAAGTAACCACCCGAATGTCACGCCATTACCGGTAACCCTATATTTATTCACAAGACGCTCCCGTTACTATTCGAATACAGATCAGCCAACCACAAATTATCGCGCGATAAAAGTCCCGCCGGATTTTGAAGGAATGTCAGTACCATGGATCGCTGAGTGACAATCTGTGCATCGACTGAAAAAGGTCTCCTTCATCGATCGGGAAGACAAACTCCCTCGTGCAGAATGGTTATTCCCGCCCAAATGGCCCGCATGGCACTGCAAACAGAGAAACGGCTGCCCCACTTCCAGCAGCGGCTCGTTCGGTGACCCGTGCGCGGTGTGACAATTGGAACAATTTTCTGTCAGGTCAGCATGTTCGTAAACAAAGGGGCCCTGATACTCCATGTGACAGCGGGTGCAAACCTGTCTGGTTGTCGCCCCCTTGAGCATTTTATCATTTGCAGTTCCATGGGGATTATGGCAATCACCACACATTACTTTGTGTTCCGGAACAGGGTGATGAGAAAAATTCGCAAACTCCATCCTGACCTGCTGATGGCATTTGAAACACAGCTCCGACATCTCCTGGCGGCTGACTTTCTGCTGGGGGCCAACATGCAAGGCATGACAATCACTGCAAGAGACATCGCTGGTGGCGTGTGTACTCCCGGACCAGTAAGTCAACACCGGCGTTGACGACGCTGAATGACACTTGAGGCAGATCAGTGATTGAGCCTGTTTGGGGAGATAATGTAAATTGAGCAGCCGGTCGCTGCTGCACTTATCACCATCACGCTGAACTTTTTCGATCGCCAGACTTCCAGGGCCATGACACGATTCGCAATTAACCAGTGGCAACCCTGTTTCCACCTGGACTTGCGCACCATGTACAGAATTATGAAAGTCATCGGCAATTTTGTCATGCGCATGACATTTCGCCAGACAGGCATCATCCCCGACATAATCTGCATCAAGCCGTCCGACGATCATCCGCTCATATTCCTTGACCGGCAACAATGGTGTATCGGAACGCATTGAAGACAAGTCGGAACAGGCCGGGATCAATGCCGCCAATGCCGTGACCGCCAGCAATAAAAATAACTTCTTTTTCAAAGGACAACCTCCCGGACACAACAGAATTAAAGAATCCTGTGCATTCTTTAACAAATATAACTTTGTGTCAATTAATTTTAAATTTCAGCGACAGAAAGTGGATGAAATATATTCAAAAAAAGGTGCCAATGACGACCCCCAAACCGGACAGCGGTCCTGAATCACTCATACCATCAACCGTTTTTTCTATCTTGTTCAAGGTTGTTTTGGCCTCCCGGTAGAGGTCATCCTCATTAACAAGACGTCCGAAAGTACCCTGCCCTTCATCGATTTTGCCAACAATACTGTTCAATCGCGCTACCGCCTCATAAAATTCATCGTAAAGCTCCGGTTCATTGACCAGGCGACCCAGCGTTCCTTGATTATCATCCGTCTTTGCCAGAATCGAATCAAGTCGCGCCGCAGCGATATTCAATTGGCTGTAAAGCTGTTCATCCTTGAGCAGCAACCCCAGCGTCCCGGTTCCCTGCTGAAGGTCGGCAGAGACACTGCGCAGGTTGGCAACGGTTCCGGCAGCATCGTCATACAGCGAAGGATCGTTAATCAATTTGCCGATGGTTCCATCACCGTTCTCCAGCCGCGTCAACACAGTTTTCAGGCTGACGAGCGATGCGTTCAGGTTGTCATACAGTGATGAATTGTTAACCAGCAGTCCCAACGTCCCCTCGCCATGATCGATTTTACGCACGACAGCGCTCAAACGTTCGACCATCTCCGCAATATTGCCTCTGATTTCCACGATCAAATCGCCCAGATTGCCGAAAACCTTTTCCTGATTGCGATCCAGATTGGTGATCAGTTGATCAATATTGGCAGTTTCCTCGGTCATCAATTCACTGCCGGGCGGCAATACGGGTTGTCCTCGGGTGCCAAACGAAATTCCCAAAAATTGTCCACCGAGGAGATTAATCTGCCGGATAGACGCCGTTGAATCAGCAAACAATTCAACTAAATCTGTCGTATAAAAATCGATACGTACCTGGCGGTCTTCAATACTGATCGCGGTGATCTTCCCCACCTCAACCCCGGCCATCCGTACCGGATCGCCGGCACTGATACCGATCGCAGAATCAAAATTGGCATGGTAATTCAGGCGTTGTTCAAACGGACGCCAGTCTTCTGACAGCTCAATTAAAGTGCCGAGCAAGATCAACGACGCTAAAAAAAATAAACCCACCTGTTTTTCTATCGACATGGTCACTCTCTCCCCCCCCCCCCGATTCCTTTGGTGGTGGTATACAAAAATCGTTTTACATCGGGATTCGTACTCGCCTTGATCTCTTCAGGTGTGCCAACCTCGATAATCGTCCCCTCACCGATCATTGCCACACGGTCAGACAGATGGAGGGCAAAACTCAGATCATGACTGACAATGACGGTCGTCAGGTCGAGCCGCTGACGAATATCGAGAATCACCTGGGCCAGTTCATCCGTCGTAATCGGGTCAAGCTCTGCGGTCGGTTCATCAAAAAGAATCAGATCCGGATTCATTGCCAGCGAGCGCGCAATCGCAACCCGTTTTTTCATGCCACCGGAAAGTTCAGCAATGCCACGCTCTTCTTCCCCTGCCAGCCCGACCAGATCGAGCTTTTCTTTGATGATTTCCCTGATCCGTGCTTCGGGACAAACTTCTTTTTCACGCAACCACAAACCAACATTTTCACCAACTGTCAACGAATTAAATAACGCCGAGGTCTGAAAAACCATACTGTATCGATAGCCACGGCTCCCCTCCGACGTGTCGTTCCAGACATCCTGCCCATCGATCAACACCCGGCCACGATCAGGTCGAATCAGTTTGACCAGATGTTTCAGCAACACACTCTTGCCGGAACCTGAGGGACCGAGAATACTGAAGATTTCCCCCGCCCTGATGTGGAGATCAATCCCCTGCAAGACCGGCCGACCGGCAAAACCTTTCCAGAGACCGTCAATGTCCACGCTGACTCCGTGGGAATCATTATAATCCGTAACCGTGCCGCGTTGTTCCACTGCACTCTTGCTGAATCCGCGAGTAAGCCCGACGAGCAGGCGAGTCAAAGAATTATTTGCAGAAGGTGGTGACATCATTACATCATGAACCGCGTCAGGAAATAGTTGGCAACAAAGATCAATAAAAATGCCAGCACGACAGCACGGGTTGTTGACTGCCCGATACCCCGCGCGCCGCCCATCGTTTTGAATCCCACATAGCAACCGACATGCGCGATGATTCCGCCGAAAACGGCGGCTTTCAATAACCCCTTCAAAATTTCGCGATAGTTTAAGGCATTTGTCAGACTGTCATAATAAACATTAAGCGGGACGCCAATTTTAGCGTTGAACGCGCAGACTACCCCCCCGCCGAACATCGATATAATCACGGTAAAGACGACCAGTGCCGGCATGGCCAGCATACATGCAATAAAACGCGGCATCGCCAGATAGCGGACCGGATTGATCTCCAGGGTGCGCAAGGCGTCTATCTCTTCGTAAACCTGCATTGCACCAACCTCTGCGGCCATTGAAGAGCCAATTCGCCCCGCCACGAGCAGGCTGGTCATAACCGGCCCAAGCTCCTTGACCATTGACAAACCAACGATAGCGCCGATCGCCTCCTGCGTTCCGAAGTCGGCGAGTTGCACCCCGGTCTGCAGCGCCAGAACCATGCCGATGAAAAGTGACATCAGGCAGGCAATCGGCAATGTTCCGAGACCGATTTCTCGCATCTGGCGAAGTATCTCTGAACGATTACGTGGTGCATCCTTGAAGTAATAGACCATCTCCGCAAGGAGCGCGAGCATCTCACCAGTCGTCTCGGCCGCACCAAGAATTTTTCTCCCGATCAGGGTCAGCATGACATCACCATAACACTTTATCGCTCACATCATCACCCCATGAAATGCCCCAGGGCAGATAAAGCAGATTCAACCGGGAATATCCTTCGCTCCACTGAAAACGAATCAGTCCCTTCAAAATACTAAGTTCGGAATTGCCTTTAAATTTTTCATTGCGATAATAAAAAAACGGAAAAAGCTCCACCGCTAGATCATCGCCACGGCGTTCTTTCCAGTAAAGATTCCACAAAAATGAAGAAATTTCATTGCCGTATTGATCACTGCGAAGCTGATAGATCCGATAAAGTGGCGACCAGTTACGTTCAATCGCACCATTGTCCGGGAAAAACGGTTCGAGCAAAGACAGCATATGGAAACGTGTCACGCCACGCTGACTGTCCCACGAAAAAAACGGCCAGCAATCGATCCTGCGTCGACGCAACGATTCTCCTTCGTAAACGGTTTCAGTCAGATCAGAATAAAGAAAATAAAGTAGCCTGAAACGTCGCCGATCAATCTGTTCAGTATGAATTTCCTCGATCTTGCACAACGGCCAAAGGTACCAGCGTTTACGGAATTCACCAATCCGCTCGTTAAGATAAAATGGCAAAATCCTGAAACCATCACGCATGCCACCGTTTGAAAAACGCAGCAGTGGCCACAAAAGAGTATGCTCGACGTAATCGTTGCGACGATCCCTGACAATCTCGATAAAGGGCCACAGATAAGACGTTGAGGAAAAGTCAGGTGACGTCTTATGGATGTAAAAAGGAAAGAACGCTCTTAATCGAGATGGCGCCGCAGTTGCCATATTGTGGTCTTCCGCAAAGAAAAAGGGCCAGAAAATAAATCGCGAACGAGCATCATTCCCGGTGCGATGATAACCAAAAAACGGCCAGAAACGCAGCCCGTCCTCCCCTCCCCCGCGAATGCGATTAAAAAACGGCCAGAGGTAATTCTGTGACACGACATCACCGGTTCTGGTGCGGGCATACAAGGGGAAAAGGGCAAACCCTATTTCATCTTTTGCATATTTATCTTTAATCACACCGCCCACAGGAAAAAAAGCAAAATATTTTCCGGAATCAAGTTTGTTCCCATAAAAAAGTAACGGAAACAATGTGAATTCGTTGGAACTCCCCGCACTGCGTGAACCAAAATCAGAAATCAACAATTGAATGACAGAAAAATATGATCTGTCAGGCGTGTCCTTCTTCGTTGCAACGGGATACAGAAATTCACTTCGACCAAGCAGGTTGTTCTGATCATATTGACGGGTATATAATGGCCGGATTGAAAACATCCGCTCTGCCCCGATCCGCCGATACTTGACCAGCGGACCGAGTAAGTTTAAAGACACATAATTTCCGGCCTCATCCGCACGATAATCAAACAGAGGCCAGCAGGTATCGACCCGGTCATTGGCGGAAATCGGCGTCGCACAGCAAAGCAGGACCACCGCCACCGACAAAAGTGCCAGACATGGCATAAACACGAATCGTGCATTTACTTTCGTCATCCTGGCAATCAATCTTTATCGCCATCACGTCGGGAACGATTGACCCAGTAAAACAAGCCGAAAATGATCCCGTTAACCAGCAGGATAAACAGTATATCGCCGAAACCGACTGCACTCATTCAGCCAACCTCCCCCTTTCCAGAAAACACTCCCGCGCTTGATGTGCCGGTGCAAAATCAGGATCAACGGTCAATGCTTTTTCCAGGGCATCAAACGCGCCAGCGTGGTCATTGGTGCGGTCACGACACAATGCCAACAGGTAATAAAATGGCGCCATCGGCAAATCCCGTGGCAGTGAACCACTTTCCTCAATCGTTTCCAGGCCAATCAAAGCCTCATCATACTCCCGTCGGGTGTACAATTGCGCCGCCACGGCGACCGACTCCAGCTCGACAATTAAAGGCTCGTCGGGTACGGGTTCATCGTTGAGCCGCTCGATCCGCCCGATCAATTCCTGACGACCGGGAAATTCTGCAACGTGATCAAGCAATAATCGCCAGTAGCGCGTTGCAACCGGGAAATCACCGAGCAGAAAATTGATCTGACCGATCAAATTCAACGTTTGCGGATCGGGCGACGTAATCCTTTCCGCCCGGCACAGATACCCCAAAGCGATCAGTAAATTGCGGCGGGACTCATAAAGTTCCGAAAAAACCAACGCCAGTTCATAACAGGACATTCCCAGTCGCTGCAACAGCCCGACATTTTCCGGGTCAAGCAACAGGAGGATTTTCATGTAGCTGATCTTGCGCCGAAGATAGGGAGCATCGACCTCTTTATGTTCCAGCATCATAATCTGGGCACCGAGGTCAGCGATGTTCTGCGGATAGGCGTCACGCAACAAGCCGGCATAAACGGCATTATTCGGACAATCTGGAAAATGTCTCAGATAATCGTAAATGCTGCTACCGATCAGGTCATAACCTGGGTTGTCAGTCAGGTTGTTTTTTTTCAACGGCAGGGGAATTTCCGGCAGCAGGACCTCTTTTCGCTCCGGCCCGACAGTGAGGGAATGCCCGGGTGCTGGCCGCCAAAAAACATATTCTTCAGGGTCAAGTGTGTACATTTCCATATTTTCTGTCCGCATCATCAAAGACTTGTTTTCGTCGATAAAACCGAATCATGGCCAAACCATGGGCAATATACCCCAGCGCCCTCAAATTGGCAAAAGAAGAATCTTGCCATCAACCAGAGTTCTCTGTTCAAAAAGACAGCCCAGGGGACAAAGAACGCCCTATCCATCTTTACTGATTCACGAACTTCAAACATCATCAAATTTTCAATTTACAACGTGCCCACCTGCTGTTACAATTAACGGCACTTAATAGGTAGCGAACCACTTCCAAAGGCTGACTGATGACTACGGCACCGGATATCGCATGTAAAGAGTACTATATTGGGCAGACAGGTAGTTTTATGTTACTCGATGCTTTTTACAATCCGATAGAAACCGTTCAAGGGCGCATCTTACAGCTGATGGATGGCAAAGGCTCTCTGTACGCCATGATTGAAACTGAGCGCGGTGTACGTCCGGCACGTTTGTGCCCTTATGAAAATTAATCCTTCCCTGTTGCAACAATTCTTTCTCCGTGGTAATTTCGCCGAACTTCAAAATCGGTTTTTGTGCGGTGACACATTTATTACCAAGGAGCATAAACATGAGCCAATCCAACCCGACAGTAACACTTGAAACAAATCATGGTCCCTTCGTTATCGAACTTGATGCTGCTAACGCCCCAATAACTGTCGCAAATTTTCTTGATTACGTTGGCTCCGGATTTTTTGCCGGGACAATTTTTCATCGCGTCATCCCGAACTTTATGATTCAGGGGGGCGGGTTCACCGCCGATATGAAACAAAAAACGACCAAGGGCCAGATCAAGAACGAAGCGGACAACGGTTTGAAAAACCTGCGTGGCACCCTTGCCATGGCGCGTACGCAAGTTGTCGACAGTGCCACTGCACAGTTTTTCATCAACACTGTCGACAATAAATTCCTTGACCATGCCAGCAAAACCGCGCAAGGCTACGGCTATGCAGTCTTCGGCAAAGTCATTGAGGGGATGGACGTCATCGACGCCATCAGTGCAATAAAAACCGGCAACCACGGTATGCATCAGGATGTCCCGCTGGAACCCGTCACCATCACTGCAGTCACGCTCAACGAATAAAGTCTGCTTCCTGAGTCACTGTACTCTCGCATAAATACACACTACTTTTTGCTATACTGCAACGAGGATCAAGGAGCAGGTTAGCATGGCGCGTTTGGTGCCAAAAATCTTTCGGGGCTACTACGCCGTTAAATTTTTCTTTTTTCGCAACGAACGTCGCGCTCGTCGCGCTGAAGGTCCAAAGCACGGCTTTGTCGGTATTCAGATTGACGGCCTGGCGTACCCTCATCTCCTGTTGGCACTAAAAGGGGGGTACCTTCCGCGTATTACCAAACTATTGCGTCGCGGGCACCAGTTGCGCGAATATCAATCAGGGCTTCCCAGTACCACCCCGGCGGCGCAATCAGCCATTTTTTATGGCGATACCAGCGGCATCCCCGCCTTCCGCTGGTACGACAAACAACGTCAGCAACTGATCAGCTGCAACGATCCCGATCATGTCCAGCTTTTTCGGGAGCAGCTTTTTGCCAATCGTTCCGGGTTGCTTAACGGTGGGGCATCTTATTCAAATATCCTCGATGGCGATGCAACACGAAGCATCTTTACCGTCTCCTCTCCGCATCCACAAACCTTGTTCGGCCGATTTGGCGGCTGGCGTATTCAGCTTTTGATTCTGCTCCATCCGTTTCGTGTGGTCCGCATGGGCTTTGCGTCGGTCATCGAATACTTCACCAACATCCTCGACTGTTGGCACTTCCGCAACACCCGCCCCTGGCGCATCAACGAAGGGCTCTTTCCGCTCATCCGCATTATCTGCAACGTTCTGTTGCGCGAATTCCAGACCTTCGGCGTCATCGCCGACATTTACAGCGGAGTCCCCTACATTTACACAACCTACAGCGGTTACGACGAACTGGCGCACCGTTTTGGCCCCACCTCTCGCGCCGCATTAAAAAACCTGAAATATATCGATGTCCGGATCGGCGAAATCTTGCGCATGCTGCGCTACGCGCCAGGGATCAATTATGAAATCGTGATTATTTCCGATCACGGGCAAACCCCCGGATACCCGTTTCGTGATCGGTTCGGCGCCACGCTGGGGGATACAATTAATGCCTTTCTGCGCAAATCATCGCACTTAACGGTCGCCTCCGGACCGCTGGAAATGACTCAACTGAAACTTGATTACCTGGGGGATGAATTACGCGGTCAACACAACAGTTGGCGGCAACGCAGCTATCGCCGCTGGGAAAAACGCGTCATGCGCCACATCAAGGAGCTAGTACCGGAAACGCATACGATTGACACTCATGGTGGCGTTGTCATCACCTATTCCAGCAGCCTGGCGCACATCTACCTGACTGACTACATGGGCCGGATGAGTCGCCGCGAGATCGAAGCGGAACAACCGCTGCTACTCGATTTTTTATGTCATCACAAAGGCATCGGATTGGTTGTCATGGCCGACGACAATGAAGGCATTATCTTGCGTCATCAAGATGACACGATTGTCTATTCCCCCGCTCAGGGTTGCTCAGTCATACCGGCGGACTCGTTTATCCACACCTACGGCTCTCCGGAAGAACTACTACCGATGATCTACCGTTTTTCCCGCAGCCCGTTGTGCGGTGATTTAATAATTTTCGGGGACTATGACGGGCAGCGCATTGCCTGCTTCGACGAGCAGGTGGGGGGACACGGTTCCGTTGGCGGGGAACAATTGGAACCATTTTTGATTTTACCAGGAGGACATCCGTTGATGAAAAAAGAGCAGCTCAGCGGGCATGAATTTCTCTATCACGAATTATTCAAACCGTTGCGCGACCGCCGCGAATAGTATTGCAAAATCGTTCTTCTCAATCCCGTACCGCCAGCACGTACTTCAGATAACGCCCCTCAGGAAATGTCACCGGTGCCGCAAAATCGGGGCCCTGCCCACGCACTTCGAGGACGTGAAGATTTGTTTCCGCCGCCAGGGCACCGCGTCGCAACTCTTTCAGATAATCATCCAGCGTCACCTTTTGATGATTCGATGACGTCACCAGCAAACCACCCGGCTTCAGGACACCAAGCGCCGCCGTAACCAGCTCTGCGGTACCCCCTCGGGTTGAGAATGTACCTTTTTTGGTGGTGGAAAACGACGGCGGATCAACCAGGATGACATCGAACTGCTCACCCTTCTGCCGCATAAATTGCAGCGCCCTTAAACAATCCGCGGTGATGAATTGATGATCGGCGACGGTAATTCCATTCATGACGAAATTCGTTCGCGCCCGCTGCAAATACTTTTCCGACACATCAACACTGACAACCTGACTTGCCCCGCCGACAGCGGCCACGACCGAAAATGCTCCGGTGTAGGAAAAAAGATTGAGAACACGTTTGCCACGAACGCGCGTCATAAAATCACGACGATTCTCGCGCTGGTCGAGAAATAACCCGGTATGCAAACCGTCATCAAGATCAATCCGGTAACACAGACCGTTTTCGCGAACGGTCAGTTCAGCTGGCGCCTCCTCACCAAAAAGATGTTCAATCAATTGCCCCGCCCCGCCCTGCGCCTCAAGCTTGCGCGTCTGTTGCGGCCGGTATTTCAGATAAGCACCATGACAATCGAACGTCTGCCGAAGAGCCTGAGCAATCATTTTGATATGCGGTTGCCAGGATTCCGTGTAGAGTTGCGCCATCAAAAAATCACTGTAGCGTTCAACGGTCAGCCCCGGCACATAATCCCCTTCCGCATTAACCAGGCGACAGGTATCGGTTCGTGCAAAATCGACATGGTTTTTACGCAACACCATAGCCTTTAAAAATTTTCTCCCCAGCCAGTGGGCATCGATGCGCACCCCCGGACGATCAAGGACTCGGGAAACAATCCTGCTGTGCGGATCGATCAGCGCGGTTGCCAGGGGTTTGTCATCCGGCGAACACAGTTCGGCAATCTCCCCGTTGTGACACGGCGGCCACTGGCGCGTGTATTTGTCCGCAATCACCCACGGATGTCCCAGTCGCAACATGCGTTCAGTATCAGCTCCGATCTTCAGGCGTTTCGTCTTCATCATGAATATTCCCGGCAGGCAAATCAACACCACAGTGACCGCAACAGCCCCCGCCGGAAATCCGACGAGGGCTGTTTTTGTCGCGACGTAAATCTTCAGCTGAAGTTACTTGTAGCCGTCCATTTCGTCAAATTGCAGGTATTTATAAATCGTCTCCTGCTGCGGAGCAACCTTCTCCTTGTAGACCGCGAGATACTCGGTCGGAGTCGGCAGTTTACCGATATTCGACGTCACCGCACCGAGCTCGGCGCTACCAAGATAAACCTTGGCTCCGTTACCGATACGATCATCAAAGTTTCGGGTGCTGGTGGAAAACATGTTGACGCCGTCAGGCACGCGGGCCTGATTCCCCATACAGAGTGAACACCCGGCGATCTCGATGCGCGCTCCCATGGCGCTGTACACGGAGAAGATCGCTTCTTCCTTGAGCTTGGTCTGATCCATGCGGGTCGGCGGGCAGATCCAGGTGCGGACATTCGGGTTGAACTTCTGCCCGCGCCAGATTTCAGCGGCAGCGCGGAAATGACCGATATTGGTCATACAGGAGCCGAGGTAAACATCCTGAATCGGGGTTCCGGCAACCTCCGAGAGGAGCTTGACATCATCGGGATCATTCGGACAGGCGAGGATCGGTTCGGTGATTTCGGCAAGATCGATTTCGATCACCGCTGCATACTCGGCATTGGCATCAGCGCTTATCAATTGCGGATTTTTCAGCCACTCGTTGACCGCGTCGATACGCTTCTGCAAGGTGGCAGGATGCTGATACCCGTCCGCAATCATCTTCTTCATCAACGCCACGTTGGAACGTAGATAGGTACAGACCGACTTTTCAGAAAGTTTGATACAGCCGGCAGCAGCGCTACGCTCGGCGGCGGCGTCAGTCAGCTCAAAAGCCTGCTCAACCGAAAGATCCGGCAACCCTTCCATCTCCAGAATACGTCCGTTAAAGATATTGACCTTGTTTTTCTTCGGCACCGTCAAGTGCCCCTGTTTGATTGCCCAGTAAGGGATAGCGTTGACGGCGTCGCGCAGGGTGATGCCTTCGTTGAATTGACCTTTGAAACGCACCAGCACCGATTCCGGCATGTCGAGCGGCATGAAGCCGAGGGCGCCACCAAAAGCGACCAGTCCGGAACCGGCCGGGAAGCTGATGCCGATCGGGAAACGGGTGTGGCTGTCGCCACCGGTACCGACGGTGTCGGGAATCAACAGCCGATTCAGCCAGCTGTGAATAACGCCGTCGCCGGGACGCAAGGCCACCCCTTCGCGGTCGGCAATGAATTTTGGCAGATTGGCATGCATCTTCACATCAGCCGGCTTCGGATAGGCGGCGGTGTGACAGAACGACTGCATGAACATCGGTGACAGGAACTTGAGGCAGGCCAGTTCTTTCAGCTCGTCGGCAGTCATCGGGCCAGTGGTATCCTGTGAGCCGACAGTGGTCATCGCCGGTTCGCAGGCGGTGCCGGGGAGGACTCCCGCAACGCCGCAGGCCTTGCCAACCATCTTCTGTGCCTGGGTATACCCCTGTCCCGGCTTGGGGGTAGGGTTCTCCGGCTGAGCGAAAATCTCGGCACCACTCAGATTGAGAGCGGCGCGCGCTTTGGTGGTCACCGCACGACCGATGATCAACGGAATCCGCCCGCCAGCACGATACTCATCCGGTACCGTATTCGGTTTGATCGCGAAGGTGGTAAGCACCTTGCCCGCTGCGTCGGTCACTTCCCCTTTGACCGTGTTGATCGTGATGACATCACCCATGTTCAGTGTGGTGACGTCCATGCGTAACGGCAGAGCGCCGGAATCCTGTGCGGTATTGAAGAAAATCGGCGCAATAACACTGCCGATAATAACCCCGCCGCGACGTTTGTTCGGCACACAGGGGATGTCATCACCGATACACCACAGGACGCTGTTACAGGCTGATTTACGTGACGAACCGGTACCGACGACATCGCCCACAAAAGCAACTTGATGCCCGGCTTCGCGCCACTTGGCGATCTCCTGAATTCCGCCGGGAAAACGGGTTTTACCCATGGCCAGCGCATGAAGCGGAATGTCCGGGCGGCTCCAGGCGTCACCAGCCGGGGAAAAATCGTCGGTGTTGATCTCCCCTTCGACCTTGAACACCTTGACCGTGATGGTTTCGGGCATTTCCGGTTTATTCGTGAACCACTCGGCTTTCGCCCACGATTCAGCCACCTTTTTTGCAGCAGCATTCTTCTTTGCCAGGTCAAATACCTGCTGAGCCGCGTCGTAAATATAGGTCATCGCCGAAAGCGCACAGGCCGCCTCGTCCGCCAGAGCGGCGTCGCTCAAAGCGTCGATCAGCGGCTGCACATTGTAACCGCCGATCATCGTGCCGAGAATCCGCACGGCTTTGACTTTGTCAATCAGCGGCGACTTTTTTGTCCCTTTCAGAATCTCGGCCAGAAACGCCGCCTTGACCTCGGCGGCAGGATCGACACCGGGGGAGATTCGTTCAGTGAAGAGATTCAGCAAAAACTCTTCTTTACCCGCGGGGGGGCTTTGCAACAGCGTGCAAAGACTAACCGTCTGCTCGGGATTCAACGGGAGTGCCGGGATACCCTGGGCATTGCGCTCCTGTTCGTGCATCAGATAGGCTTCAATCATGGATTCTCTCCTCATCGCAAATTAGCAGACGACCTGATATCGCCGCATTAAGTGATCGCGTTTCCGGGCCGCCACGCGGACCGTCATCAAACGTATACTGTATACAATCTTCCGCCATTATTGTCAATCCCGGATATCCCCGCAGTTATATTTCACCGTTCGCCAACAGCAAACAATGCGCTCTGAAAATGACTATATGGAAATTTCAGGAGTCTGAAAAAGATGCAACTAAAGGAAATGTCTGCCTGTGACTCATTCTGTCACAGGCAGACATTACTGTTAGAACGGAAAAGGAGGTTACAATGTTTGAAATTGCACTATTAGTCGGTCTGTTGTGGATTGGACTGGGACATCTTCTTCCCGAAGATTGATGGCGTCGCAAAAAGTCCGGCCTACGGCGTTACGCTGGTTTTTCAGAACCTCGACCTACCTGCTGCAGGCCTTCGCCCCTGAAAAACCACCAAGCCTTGGAGGACGAAATTTTGCTTAGCCATCTCATTTTTTTGGGAGTACATCAGGATTGACCTGAAAAAACAACAGCGGGGGGGATTGATCAGTCAAAACCGCATCACGCAACCAAAGAGCCCGTCAGGCATTTGCGGCGCCACTCAATCCGCCACCGGTCAGCCGAGAACGGTTCGCACGACGGCCAACAATTGTTCAGGACGAAAGGGTTTGATGATCCACCCCGACGCGCCTGCTTTTTTCCCTTCTTCCTTGATCTGCTGCTGCGACTCGGTCGTCAACATGACAATCGGCAAAAAGCGGTTACCCGGTTGTCGACGCAGACTTTTAATCAGCTCAACACCGTCCATATTCGGCATATTCAGATCAGTGACCACCATATCGACTGGTGAGGTGCTCAATTTGTTCAGCGCATCCTGGCCATCAACCGCTTCCAGCACTTCGTATCCGGCAGCGGACAGGGTCTTCTTCAATATCTGGCGAACGACGGATGAGTCATCAACCGTCATGACTTTCTTCCCCATAACGAACTACTCACTCTCCTGAAATTATTATTAACGGAATTGCATCGCGGAACAAATGACGACACCATCGGCACAGAGCGCAGCGCGGCAACCGACAAAATCACCTCGGGATCAGCCCGGCGCGTTGATCCCGAATTCGTCAATTTTTCGATAAATTGTCCGCCGACTGATTCCCATCAGATCCGCAGCGCGACTTTTGTTCCATCCGGTTCGATCAAGTACCGCAAGAATCCGGTCTTTTTCATTGACAACGACGGAGGCACTCGTCGCTGCGTCGAGCATTTCCTGAAATTCACCCGGTAAATGCTCCACCGACAGGACCGTGTCACGACAAAGGATGAACGCGTGTTCCAGAACATGCTGAAGCTCACGCACATTGCCGGGCCAATTATAATCGATCAGCAACTGCATGGCCTGACGCGACAGGCCAGCTACGGAACGATGAAACTTGGAATTAAATTCATCGATAAAATGATTGATCAACAACGGTATATCCGATTTTCTTTCACGTAACGGCGGGGCTTTGATTTCAATGACCTTGAGCCGGTAATAAAGATCTTCGCGAAATGCTCCTGCTTTAACCTGCTCCAGCAAACTTCGATTGGAGGCAGCGACAATCCGCACGTCGACACTGATCGTCGCGTTGCTTCCGACACGTTCAAACTCCTTTTCCTGTAAAACACGGAGTAATCGCACTTGCAATGCCGGAGAGATATCACCAATTTCATCGAGGAAAATCGTTCCTCCATGTGCCTGTTGAAAACGTCCAACCCGGTCGCTCATCGCGCTGGTGAACGCCCCCTTGACATGACCGAACAATTCACTTTCCAGAAGGTTGTCGGGCAATGCGGCACAGTTCACCTTGACCAGTGGGGCATCACGCCGCAGGCCACGAAAATGCAGCGATTCAGCGATCAATTCCTTTCCCGTCCCGCTCTCACCGCTGATCAACACGGTCGTATCGATATCGGCCAGCGTATCGACAAGTTTATAGACATCCTGCATCGCCCGGCTTTTGCCCACCATCTTATCAAAGCGCTGCCGCTGCTCAAGGCTTCGTTCAAGGGCGTCGAGACGGGTTTCATCACGGGCGGTCATGACGATCCCGCTAAGAGCGTTCGATCGTTCTGCAACCAACGCGGCCATCGTCAGACTGAACACTTTGGTTTGTCCGCTGGCGGAGGGCATCTCGAACCGAAAAATTTCTCCTTCGCAACGCGATTCAAGCATGTGCCGAATTTCATTCAACCCGGCAAGTTCCTTGTCATTCAATTCCGACAGCAACCGGCCAATCACCTGCGGACAACACTCAAAAAGGGCAAAAGCAGCGTCGTTGGCGTCAACAATCCGTAATTCTTCATCAAAAACAAAAATACCTTCCTTGACACTGGCAAAAACCGTTTGCAGGCGTGAACGCAACTGCTCTTGCTGGTCAAGAAGGTTCTTGTGCTCCAGGGCAACCCGCGTCACACGCAGCAAAGTCTCCTGGCGCAACGGTTTCGGCACATAATCGAATGCGCCGCCACGCATTGCCTCGGCTGCAGTATGAACTTCCGGCGCTCCGGTGATCATTACAACCGGGGTATGCTGCAAACGTTTTTTACATTCGCGCAAGGCCTCCAGCCCACTGTCCCGGCCAAGCATAATGTCCATAAAGATCAAATCGAATCCCTGCTGGTCGATCTTTTTCAGACACGCGCTTAATGACCGGGCAGAATGCACAGTGTAACCAGCTTCAGTCAGAAAGGCATCAAACGTGAAACGGATACTTTCTTCGTCATCAACCACCAGAATTCGCTGCGTCATACTTTTTTTCCTCCATGCACAAAACATTGTCAACCCAGAACCTTATGCAGCAAGTTCAATAGCTGTGCGGATTTGAACGGCTTGACAATCCAACCGTTGGCACCGGCTTCGCGCCCGGCATTTTTCATCGCCTCCTGCGATTCCGTTGTCAGCATAATGATCGGTGTCGTTCGATCCCCCAATTCATGACGGATTTTTTTAATCAATTCAATTCCGTCAAGACCCGGCATGTTCAAATCGGTTAACAGTAAATCAAACGTCTCTTCCCTGAAAAGATTAAAAGCATCAAGCCCGTTTTCAACCGCGCAAATTTCATAGGCACTCTTTTCCAGCGACAAACGCAAAATACGCAGAACTGTCCGGGAGTCATCGGCGACCAGAATTCGTTTACCCATCGTCTCGTCCACCACCTGTGGTCAGTAAAAACAAAAAATAGCACGACTGAATCTATTGCTAAATTAAAAACAGTTCAAGTTATGTCAGCAGCCTTTGTCATGATCGTATTTTCTCAATTTATAACGCAAGGTTCCCCGCGGAATATTCAGCAGGCGCGCTGACTTCGCAATATTTCCGCCAGTAATTTCCACTGCTCGAACGACAAGTTCCTTTTCCAGCCGCGCCATGACTTCTTCAAGAACAATCCCACCCGGAGGAATATCTGTCGCCGGAACGAAATCGGCGGTTTCGGCTTCAGTGAACAATTCTTTCGGCAAACACTGGGGACCGATCACCGCAACATCGTACATGATGCAGATCCGTTCGACAAGATTGCGTAATTCACGCACATTACCAGGCCAGGAGTAGTGCATCAGCAGATCAAGAGCCTCGCGGGAAATTTCGCGGGGAGGTTTATTGAATTCACGGCAAAAGCGCTGCAGAAAATGATCGAGGAGACGCGGAATATCCTCGCTGCGCTCACGCAACGGGGGCATGTGCAAAGGAAATACATTGAGCCGATAGTAGAGATCTTCGCGAAATGAGCGGGCGACGATGGCTTCTTTCAGATTGGTATTGGTCGCCGAGACAACGCGCACATCGATATCAATATTCCGAACTCCTCCGAGCCGACGAATTTTGCGATCCTCCAGCACCCGTAGCAGCTTGACTTGCAGACCAATATCCATTTCACCAATTTCATCGAGGAATATTGTCCCCCCGTCAGCTTCTTCAAACAGCCCGATTTTACGGGTTTTTGCATCGGTAAAGGCACCACGCTCATGACCGAACAGTTCACTCTCAAGAAGATTATGCGGTAGCGACCCGCAGTTTATCTCGATAAAGGGCCGCTCTTTGCGCGCTGACAAATTGTGCACCGCGCGTGCCGCAAGCTCCTTGCCGGTGCCACTTTCACCAGTAATCAGCACCGTGGCATGCTCGTGTTTGGCGACTTCACAAATCTGCCGATAAACTTCGCTCAGCGCCAGACTTGTCCCGATCATTTCGGTGGAATTAAACTGCTCGCGATCATCGCGGCGCAGCTTTCGCAATTCCCGCTTGAGGCTTTTTGTTTCGAGCGCCAGCCGGACGATCAGACGAATGGCATCTGCTTTAAACGGTTTTTTAATATAGTCATAGGCCCCCATTTTAAGAGCCTTGACGGCACTTTCGACCGTTCCGTAGCCGGTAATAATGATCACCAGAACTTCCGGATCGACAGCCTTGAGTTCGCGCAGTACATCGAGACCGCTCTTGCTTCCCAGGTTCAGGTCAAGCAAAACCAGATCGATTTCCTCATCGCTGACTAACGCAACAGCCTGCTGACCATTATCACAGGAAAATGGCCGATAGCCATCTTCGGTGAGGATCCGCTCAATATTTTCACGGATAAACGATTCATCATCGACGATCAGAATTTTTTCCATCAGCCAGCATTCATGGGTGACATTGCGTGAAAGAGGGTTGTTCGATGGGGGAAGAATACCCCAGATGGCAACTTTTGGCCACGAAAGAATTTCATTTCCGTAATGGAAACCAGAGAGTAAAAGTGGTTCCCCTGTCGGGCTGGCTGGTCACCTCGATCCGGCCACCGTGTCCGGAGATGATATTGTGCGTAATCGACAGCCCGAGACCGATACCACCATCTTTGGCGGTGTAGAACGGTTCAAAAATTAAAGCAATCCGCTCCTCGGTCATCCCCTCGCCGCTGTCCTCAATAACCACTTGAAGAGCGTCCTCCATGGTGACAGCAGATACCCATAATCGCCCTCCGTTCGGCATGGCATCGAGGGCATTGGTAAAAATATTCAGGAATGCCTGCTTCAGCTTATCCTTATCGATCTGCAATGGCGGCAGATTATCAGGCACGCTGTACTGCAACTCAACGTGTGTTTTCTGACACTGTTTCTGAATCAGAAAGAGGGTGTCAAGCAGCACCCCGCCCAGCTCACCGACCTGCAACCTTGACTGCGGCAAGGTGGCAAAATTAAGGAGTTCGTTAACCAGTCCCTCCAGTCGCTCAATTTCCTCCAGCGCACGACGAATCAACAGCTGATCGGCAGGGTGGTCGAGCAGCCGGTCGTGCAACTCATCAAGCAGCAGATTGACGCCGGTCAACGGATTCCGAATTTCGTGCGCCACCCCTGCCGCGAGCCGTCCGAGTGACGCCAGTCGCTGCATCCGTTCAACCCGGTTGCGCAGATGAACCCGTTCGGTAATATCGCCAACGGTCAGGATAAACCCTCCGGCGGCACGCGTCCCCAGCGGTAACAGAACGAGACGAAAGGTCAGCGATTTCTCCCCGCGGCGTAATTCAACACTATCACTCCACAGCTTCGGTGCGGGCAGGCTCAGCGGGGCTTCAATCATCCCCAAAACCTCCGGCCAGGATTGCAGAATCTGGCGATAGTGCAACTGTTCAGCCCCCTCCAGATTCAGAATACGTCGCGCTGGCCCGTTCATTGAACTGATTTCACCCGTCGCGGAAAGAGTCAGGATGCCAATATCAATATTCTCGACGATGGTCATTTTAAAGTTCTTCTCGCGCAAGATCTCCTGTCGCGAACGCCGCAAATCTTCAAGTGTTTTCATCAGTCGTTCACGACGGATGTGCAATTCGGTCGCCATCGCACTGAACGACTTGGCCAGGGTGCCGACTTCATCGTGAGACTTGACCTGCACCGCCGGCGCAGGATTGCCGCGCGCCATCTCCCTGGTTCCCTCAATAAGTTGCAATAACGGCCCGGTGATACTTCGCGCCAGCCACGTTGCCGCCAGCAGGACAAGCAGTGCGGTCATTATGATCAGCAACCAGGACTGGCTGACAAAGCGCGTAAATTCAAGCTTGATCAGGGCGGATGTTGACAATGCCGCCTTGTGAAAATTGCGCAGTTCGGCGCCGATCGTAATCCCGCCGAACACCCCGCTTTCGGCATAACTCCCCGCCGCAAAGAAAATTGGTGCAAACGCCATGATTTTCTCTGAACCGCCAACGTTGGTCACATCGACAACCCCGGCACGTCCGGCAAGAACGGCATCAGCGGCCACTGGATAGTTGGGATGAATAAACTCGGCATGAAGCAGGTTATAGGGGATCAACCCGGCAGCAATATCCTCCGCGGTTGAATGTGCCGTATAGGGTGGCACCAAGCGACCCTGCGGGTCAATGCCGCGAATATCCCAGAATTTCGGATGGGTGATGATCCACCCCTCATTATCGAACATGAAAGCGTAATTACCACTGTCGTACGAGGGGAAGACAGCCCAGCGCTTATCGGTCGGGTCGATATGCTGGGTAAACTCCATCAGGTGACGGTGATCGCAGGACAGAACAACCACCCCGGTTATCTCCCCGTGGGGATTGCGCGTCGCGACGGCAAAACGCACCACCCCGTTAAACGTTGCCCCTTCAACCGCACCTTCCGGCGTTGACGCGCCGCGCAACTGATCCGCCTTGCCGACATGCCACCCGGTGACATGGGAAACGTAAATCTCCCCCGGCGGCAAAGCCAGCGCATCACGAAAGTAGGTCTCGCTGCGATAGGTCGTAGCGGACGGATCAGCGACATGACGCAACGCAGTCGTCAGGCTGCCGTCAACCACGCGCAACAGTTCATTGCCATTGCGATCAATAAAAGCAAGCTCACTGTAGATCGGCACCGGCTCACGAACCGCGGACGGTGCGGCGTTGGTTCCGGCGCGATACCAGATTTCCCGTTGGTGTCCGGCACTGAACGATAAATAATTTTCAGGGGTCGGTTGCAGTCGAGCCAACTCATCCAGATCCGCCTCAATGCTGCGCAGAAAATCGGCGACACTGCGAGCGGTCAGCTCGGCACGCATCTCAAGGGCACGCGCCGCCTGAACATTGAGCGCCGCGGTTGTCGCGTCTTGCAGGATAGCTTCCACCAACCGCAAACTATGACTCGACATCAAGGCCAGAATCAATAACGGGATCAGCGAAAGGGCAAAAAAAGCGTAAAGGACCTTCTGCCGCAAATTCAGATTAAAATTGATCATCGCTGCACTATAGCAGATGCGGATAAGGTGGGGAAAAGATAAATCGAGAAGCTGCTGCAGAAGGAAGAGAGGTTTATCGGGTGCGCTCCACCACATAATCGGCCAGACGAAACAGCGCGTCTTTCGCCACATTATTGCCAAATGGTGCCAAGCGGCCTTTGGCAGAATCAATCTGCTCGCGCGCGCGCTGCCGCGTATAATCAATCCCGCGGTAACTGGCAATCAGAGCACATACTTCCGCCAACTCTTGCGGGGACAGTTCACCACGCTCAATAATCTCCTCGACCCGCTCTCGTTCGGCGGAAGAACAGTTCTGAAGCGTATGAATAAGTGGCAGGGTCATCTTTCCTTCGGCAAGATCGTGGCCACGGGTCTTGCCGAAATCCTCTTCGTCAGCGACATAATCAAGCGCATCGTCCATCATCTGAAAAGCGATACCGAGATCCATGCCGAACCTTGAGAGCGCCTCTTCATACGCTGCATCAAGACGCCCGAGAATCGCACCGCAACGACAGGCCGCAGCAATCAACGCGGCGGTTTTATTGCGAATCACATCAAGATAACGCGTCTCGTCCATATCGATATCGCAAGAGCCGATCAGTTGCAGCATCTCCCCTTCCGCCATCTGCGTCGAGGCTTCGGAAACAACCCGCAACACATCCAGATCACCATTCTCCACCATCACCGAAAAAGAACGGCCCAAAAGAAAATCGCCGACCAGCACCGAGGCCTGATTCCCCCAGACAGTGTTGGCGGATTCATTGCCACGGCGCAGGACCGCGCTGTCGACCACATCGTCATGCAACAGGGTCGCAGTATGAATGAATTCGATAACCCCCGCCAGGCTGACATGCGCAGAACCTTGATAACCGGCCAGACGGGCACTCAGCAACAACAGCATTGGCCGAACACGCTTGCCACCACTCGACAATACATATTCGCCGACTTTGCGAATCAGGGATACCTGTGAATCGAGATCTTTTTTAAATTGCGCTTCGACCTGTTCCAGATCGTCACGAATCAGTGCCATGACTGTTTGCATCGGGTAGTTGGCCTCGCAGGAAGAAAATTCGGTCTATCCTAATGAATCAAAGGGTTGGTTGTCAAAGTTTTTTTCAGCGTCAACCAACGGCAAAATCAGCTGAAACCGTGCGCCACCAGTCGGCGCCGACAGCACCTGGATGTGTCCATCGTGATCATCGATCAAACGGCGGCAGATTGACAAACCGAGCCCGGTTCCGGCACCGGGCGGCTTGGTTGAGACAAACGGCTCAAAAATGCGTTCCCGTTCAGCGGGGGAAATCCCCGGACCAGTGTCGTCGATATCGATCAGTAACGACTCGTCAGCGGTACGCACAGTGAAATCAATCCGCCCTTCACCGTCCATGGCCTGAGCAGCGTTGAGCAACAGGTTAACCAGCACTTGACGCAACTGGTCGGCATCCCCCCAAATCGGCGGGAGGTCTTCATCCATCTTAAAACTGAAGGTAATGCGCTTGAAAATTTTCTGCGGTTGTAAGGACGTAACCGTTTCCCGAATCAGCTGGTTAAAGTAGACGGCTTCATGCCGCACCGAACCGCTGCGTGAAAAACTGAGCAATCCGCCGGTGATCCGCTTGCAACGTTTGCATTCGTCGATAATCGCCCGTAAATCATTGGCCTGCGGATCACCCTGCGGCAACTCTTCAAGGAGTAATTCAGCGTGGCCAAGGATGATCCCGACCGGGTTGTCTATTTCGTGCGACACCCCCGCCGCCAGCTGGCCGATAACCGCCAGTCGCGTGGAGCGAACCAGTTGTTCCTGCAACCCGCGCAACTCTTGATTGCCGCGCAACAGCTCCTCGTTTTTAGTCGTTAATTCAGCACGACTCCGCGCCAGACTGGCAGCCATGTCATTAAAAGCTGTGGCCAAGGCACCGATTTCATCACGGCTGCCAACCGCAATCCGGGTCATCAGCTCATCCCGCCCCACTGCCCGCACGCCATCGGTCAACTGCTTCAGCGGTCGCGTTACGCGCCGCGCAACGGCAGCAGCAACGATTAATACACCGATCACGGCCACCAATGCGATGGTTAAAAACTGCCGTCGCAGTTCAGCCAGACGAGCATCGACACTGTCGTAAGCAATCCAGTAACGAACCGACAACAACTGTTCCCCGGTCGGACCGAACGCCGGGACCGTCAGTTCCAGCACCTGCCCGCCATCAACCGACCGCAACGTTCGTCCCACCACCCCGTGGGTTTCAAATTCTTTCCCGACACTCACCGCGCTGCGCGGATCAAAGGAAGAATCGATAAAATCAGGGAAGCGGAAGGAAAGAAAATCATGCCCCCCCCTGGAGGTGATGATCGAGAATTGTATGAGTTCACGATTATAGCCGAGAAAATCGTAAACCGCTGTCATCTCGTGGTCACGGAAAAAATTTCCGCGAGAAATTTTCAGGAGCTCAGGCGTCGCAAAACGTGCAAAGGAAACATTGCGCGTCAGCAGATAGTCCTTCCAGATGCGCGCCTGCTGACGTTCCAGCACCAGCAGCACCAGCAACAACGACAAAACCAGCACCGCACTGGTATAGAGATAGAGTTTTTTACCGAGGGTCATGCGCATCCTGTCACACAATTTGAACGCCGATAAAAACACATTTTTTTAAACGGAGCAAGGTGCTTCTGAATATCCAACCATTTTTGTCTGCGACCCCTCTGGCCACTTTTTACCCTGTCATCAAAGATGGCGTTGCAAAAAGTCCGCCCTACGTCGTTACGCCGGTTTTTCAGGACCTCGACCTACCTGATGTAGGTCTTCGCCCCTGAAAAACCACCCAGCCTTGTAGGTCAAAATTTTTGCTTAGCCATCTAATTCTTTTTTGCGAGCACATCATCAAACACTCGAATAATTTTCAACGGCTCATTCTGAGTGACCGTTTCACCTCTCAATCAGGCTTTAAAAAATGTGTTGTTCCAGATGCTTGACTTTCAGGCGAGGTTGGCTATCATTCAGTAAATTTTTTATGCTGGAGGTTCCATGGAAAAGCCTGTTTACAATACAGACATTGTCAGAAGTTTTGTCAACTGGAGTCTCCTGTGGGGGCTGGTTGCCGTTTTGGTCGGAGTGATCATCTCCCTGCAAATGGTCGAACCTGACTTGAATTTCCCCCCCTATCTGACCTTCGGGCGGTTGCGTCCGATTCACACCAACGCCGGTATTTACGGCTGGGGCGTCGGGGTCATCTTCGCCACCTTCATTTATATGGTGCAACGCCTCTGTAAAACCCCGCTGTGGAGTAATAAACTGGCAAAGTTTCAGCTCTGGTTCTTTAACGCAACGATTATCGCTTCAGCCATCACCCTGTTGCTCGGCTATACCACCTCGAAAGAATACCATGAGATGGAGTGGCCGATTGACGTGATGGTCGTCATCCTCTGGGTGGTTTTCGCGGTGAACATCATCATGACCATCCTTAAACGCAAAGAGGAGCAGATGTACATCTCACTCTGGTACATGATGGCGGCATTAATCGGGGTGGCGATTCTCTATCTGGTCAACGCGGCGGCGCTCCCGGTGTCCCTCTTCAAATCTTACTCCGCCTACGCCGGCACCAACGACGCCAATGTTCACTGGTGGTTCGGCCATAACGCTGTCGCCATGGCCTTGACCGCCCCGCCACTGGCGATGTTCTACTATTTTCTGCCAAAGACAACCGGCGTGCCGATTTACAGTCACCGTCTGTCGATCATCGCTTTCTGGTCACTGCTTTTTATGTACCTCTGGACCGGTGCCCACCACTTGCTCTGGACACCGGTGCCGGACTGGGTGCAGACGCTGGCGATGGGCTTTTCGGTGATGCTGATTGCCCCCAGTTGGGGGAGCGTTTTTAACGGCTACCTGTCGATGAACGGTCAGTGGCATCAGATGAGAGAGAATTATCTGGTCAAATTCCTGATCATCGGTCTGACTTTCTACGGACTGCAAACGCTGCAAGGCCCGATGCAGGCGATTCGCTCTTTTTCAGCATTTATCCATTACACCGACTGGGTTCCCGCGCACATCCACATGGGGACGATGGGCTGGGTCTCGATGATCAGTTACGCTTCCATCTATTATCTGGTCCCGCGTATTTATGGCCGCGAGTTGTACAGCGTTCCTCTTGCCAACATGCATTTCTGGTTGGCACTGGTCGGCCAACTCGTCTGGTCCATTTCGTTGTGGGTTGCCGGTGTCCTGCAAGCGGGGATGTGGAATGCAATGAACAACGACGGTAGCCTGACCTATACCTTTATGGAAACGATGGTCGAAATGTACCCCTACTGGTGGGCACGCGCGGCTGGCGGTTTCATTTTCTTTCTCGGGATCGTCATTTTCATCTACAATCTGTTCATGACGGTTCGTAACGGGAAAGAAGTCGTTGCACCGATCGTAACTGCTGCGGGGAGGGACTGATCATGTGGGAAAAGAAACCGCTGCTGTTGATCGTTCTCGCCACGGCCGCGATCCTGGTCGGAACAACGATCACCATGGTTCTGCCTTTCGCCTGGGTCAATACCGAAGCGGACCGGATTGCAAGTGTGACCCCCTATACCCCCCTGCAACAGGAAGGGCGCGACATCTACATTCGCGAGGGGTGCAACAATTGCCATACCCAGACGATCCGTCCGCTGGTCACCGAAGTATTGCGTTACGGTGATTACAGCAAATCGGGGGAGTTCGTTTACGATCGGCCATTTCTCTGGGGGTCCAAACGCACCGGCCCCGACCTGGCCCGTATCGGCGGGAAATATCCCGACGCCTGGCATTACAAGCACATGGATTCCCCCCGTTCAATGGTGCCAAAATCGAACATGTACGACTATGCCTGGCTGCGCAAAAATACCCTCGATCCGGTCATGAGCGAACGTAAAATGAAGGTTCTCGGCTTTCCCTATACCCAGGAGCAACTCGCGCAGCTGAAGGACAAGAATGAGCTCGACGCCGTTGTCGCCTATCTGCAGAAACTCGGTAGCGACATAGCGTGGCGCAAAGCGGCTGAAGTCACTATTATCGGTGAGTTAAAAAACCCCTACCCGGACACCGCTCATCGGTCGATGGAGGAATGGGAAGCTATTTACAGCGACCATTGCGCGGCCTGTCACGGGGAGCATCTGGAGGGCGAAATCGGGCCGCAGCTGGAGGGCGCGAACTATACCGATGAGGAGTTGTTCAGCCTGATCTTCAACGGCATCCCGGATGGCGGCATGCCGGCCTTCTCCAGTCTGGGGACGGACAAGGTCTGGAAAATCACCAATTTCGTCAAATACTACGTTCAGCGGGAGGATCATCCGTAATGGACTGGGGCGCGATCCTCTACCTCGGAGTGACCTTCGGTCTCTTTGCAATCTTTGTCGCTATCGTCATCCACACCTATCGCGGCAAGCATAAAAAAACGGGGGAGGCCCCCAAATACACCATGCTTGATGACGACTAATTTGCCAAAGGATAAACTATGAGCAGCAACGATCCGCACCACGACGAGCACGCTGACGGTATCATTGAGGACCGCGAACAACGACCGCCAGTCTATTTCTATATCCTCTTTTTCGGACTGATTATCTGGGCGGTCATCTTTATGGCCTACTACCTCTTGTCAGGGTGGTCGTCCGACGCTGAATTTCAACAGAAAATGACCGAGCACAAGACGCAGGTCGAGCAGGCAGCCCCGGCAGCGACAGCTCCCGTCTCGATCGATGCGACCACGTTATTCGCCGACAACTGTGCGGTGTGCCATGGTAGTCACGGCGAGGGAGGGATCGGTCCCGCCCTGCACGGCGCCGCCTACATTTACGGTAAAGATGTCGCCGCGATCAAAGCAAGCATTACCTCCGGTCGTCCGAACGGCATGCCCAACTTCGGCAATCAGCTCAGTGCCGCGGAAATTTCCGCCCTGGCAGAGTATCTCCTCAAACTTTGATACGCGATGGGGGAGAAGGCAACTTCTCCCCCATCGCGTTTTTTCAGAAACAATCACCACATACCATGACTGACCGTCCCCTCACGACGTTTATCGGGCCACGCCGCCGCGCCTTGCAGTGGGCAACCACCCTGTTCATCCTGCTGCTGCCGTGGGTGCGTCCCGGCGGAGTCAGTCTGCTGCGGGTCGATCTGCCCACCCTCAGCCTCCACCTCTTCGGGCAAATCTTGCGGATCGAGGAACTGTATCTGTTCCTCTTTTTCACCCTGACGCTCACTTTCGGTTTCCTGCTGATGACGTTGACCTTTGGCAGGGTCTGGTGCGGCTGGGGGTGTCCGCAAACCACCCTCAACGATATGACCGAATGGCTGATCCGGCGTCTGCACCTCACCGTCGACGGGAACTCGCTGACCGGGCCATCTTCTCACCGGGTTCTTCTTCACGGTATCTATCTGACCTTGTCGTTGCTGGTCGCGGCCAATCTGCTCTGGTATTTTATCGAACCGCCGCGCTTTTTCAGCGAGCTGCTGCACGGCAAGCTGGATATGATTGCCAGCGGAACGCTGCTCATCGTCGCAGCGACGGTCTACCTGGACCTTGCCTTTCTGCGCCGCTTGATGTGCCATGATTTCTGCCCTTACGGGCGATTTCAAAGCGCGCTTGCCGATCAGTCAACGTTGACTCTTCAGCGCCCCGCTGTTGAGATTGCGCGCTGCATCGATTGCGGCGCCTGTGCGCGGGCCTGTCCAATGGGGATCGATATTCGCGACGGTGAGCAGATCGCCTGTATCAACTGCGGTCGCTGTCTGGATGCCTGTCGCCAGGTCATGGCGCGACGTAACGAACCGGGTTTGATCCGCTACAGTTTCGGTCGTCACGCGACCGGCGCTGGCGATTTAATCACCCCGCGCCGCCTGCTGCTGACTGGTGCGACGCTCGCCCTGACGATCATGCTCCTGTTTGCCGTTCACAATCGTTCGTCCGCAACCTTGAAAGTGGCGCACTCCCACACCGTTGCCAGTCGTTTGCTCGCGGACGGTCAACAGGCCACTTTTTTCAACCTCTGGGTTAATAATCGCGCTAAACTCACCACAATGTACCGCGTGCAGGTGCGCAGCACCGACCCGTCGCCGCTGACCGTCAAGGGGCCGGTCGCGCAAATCTTTCTCAAGCCGGGAGAAAATCGGCGCCTGGATGTGGTCGTTGTCGGTTCTCCCCTGCCGCAACGACGAGACATCGAATTTATCCTGTTTGACAAGGAAACCATCGTCGCCAGCGCAGCGGCACAATTACCAGCATTGCCGCCACCTGCTGAATAATACCGCTTCAAGCGTACTGAAACGGCCAACTAAACGGGACCCACATCATGAACCGTTATCAACAGTTGATTCTGCTCCTTATCGGTTGTTTCCTCGCCTTCTCCGTCTGGGCCACCTGGCAGGCGAGCACGAAAGGGAGCCGCGTCACCGATGCTGATTATTACAGCAAGGGGTTACGCTACAACCAGACCCAGATTGAAAAAAATGCCGCAAGAACCCTGGGCTGGCAGGTCACATCGACCCTCGCCGGGCGACAACTCAGCGTGGCTCTCGATAACGGCAGGCAACCGGTCAGTGCCGCTGACGGGGTGCTCCTCATCTTCCCGAACGATGGTTCGGCGGTGCAGCAGTATCGACTTGCCGAGGAGCGTAGCGGTCGTTATAGCCTTCAACTCCCCGCTACGCTGCATGGCGAATGCAGGGTTTTGATTGAATTTGAACATCAGGGCGCGCGCCTCGAACGACAATTGCTCCTTAATCTCCCGGAAGCGTGATGATGGCCGAAAACCCTCAACTGCGCTGTATCCACTGTGATCTCCCCTTCCCCCCCGCTGAACGGGTCACGGAAACGGTGGATGATGACGTGCTGAATTTCTGTTGTCACGGCTGCCGTGGGGCCTATCTGATTATCCGCGGAGCGGGGCTGGAGTCATTTTACCGTCGCCGTGAGCGTAAGGCAGGGATTATCCGTGAAGCTTTTACCCGGCAATTTGATGCCGACTACCTGCAACGATATGTCACCCACGCTGGTGACAAGAGCGAGATCAGTCTGATCATCGAGGGGATTCATTGTGCCGCCTGTGTCTGGCTGATTGAACGACTGCTCGACGAACATCCCGGTATCATCACCGCGCGGGTTAATTTCGCGACGCATCGGCTCCTGGTCGGTTTTGACCCGACCCGAACGACCCCGGCTGGGATCTGCACCCGCCTCGCAGAAATCGGTTATCTGCCTCGCCCCTACACCCCCGATGAACTGCAACGCGCGGCTGAACGCGAGCGCCGTTCCCTGCTCTTGCGTTTCGGCACCGCGGCATTCCTCTCCATGCAGCTGATGGGGTTTTCTATTGCCCTGTACGGCGGCTATCTGCGCGGCATCGACCCCGACACGCGCCAGTTACTGCAAATCCTTGCGGCGCTGGTCGCGACCCCGGTCGTCTTCTATGGCGGTTTCCCCTTTCTGCGTGGAGCCTGGTTCAGTCTGCGCAACCGCAGTGCAAATATGGACCTGCTGATTACCCTCGGCACCGTTTCCGCTTACAGTTACAGTCTTTATGCCCTGAGCCAGGGTGGTGAAGTCTATTTTGACACCGCCGCGATGATTGTCACCTTGATTCTTGCCGGACGTCTTTACGAAAGCGGGGCGCGCCGCCAGGCCTCATCGGGGATTGATCGCCTCTTACAACTCGCACCCTGCCGCGCCCGACGAATAACGGGCGAGGGTGTTACCGAGGTCGACAGCCATCAGTTGCTGATTGCTGATCATATTCTGGTCGGCGCCGGGGAACGTTTCCCCGTCGATGGCCAGATTCTCAGCGGATGTACCGAAGTGGACGAGGCCGCGGTCAATGGCGAACCGCTGCCGGTGGTGCGTGAACCGGGCATGAAAATTGTTGCCGGAACACTGAATTTGAGCGGCAGTGTCGAAATTCTGGTCACCGCAGTCGCCAATGAATCGTTTGTTGCCCGCGTCGCCCGACTGGTCGAACAGGCTCAGGCGTGCAAAGCGCCGCTGCAACGTCTGGCGGACCGTGTCGCCATGATCTTTATCCCGCTGGTCCTGCTGGTTGCAGTCGGGACCTGGCTCTACTGGTTTGACCAGCCCGGCGGGTGGCTCCATGCGATTACCGTTCTGGTCGTCGCCTGCCCCTGCGCACTGGGCCTGGCAACGCCGATGGCGGTGATGGTTGCAACCGGGAATGCCGCCGAGCACGGCATCCTTTTTCGCGGCGGCGATATCCTTGAAGGTTGCGCTCAGGTCGATCTGGTCGCCTTTGACAAAACCGGCACGCTCACCGACGGTCGCCCGCTGGTGACACACCTTTCCCCCCATGAATGCAGCGCAGAACGTTTACTCGAACTTGCCGCCCGCGCCGCAGCCGGAAGTTCCCATCCGCTGGCGCGCGGCATTATTCAAGCGGCTGTGGAACGCGGCGTCAGCACCCTTCCCGTAGCGCATGTCCAAACGATTCCGGGACGCGGGACGGCACTGCAGACCGACGAAGGACTGCTGCTGACCGGGAGCTGGCGCTATCTTCATGAACAGGGAATCACCGCCGCGCGGACTGAAAACGAGCGCAGCGAAGTCCACGTTGCCCTGCACGGAAAATATATTGGTTGCATCAGTCTTGCCGATCAACTCCGCGACGAAGCCGCAACCGCCGTCGCGGCCCTGAAAAGAATGGGGCTGGGGACGCTGCTGCTGACCGGCGATCAAACAGGTGTTGCCGCGCACATTGCCACCATCCTCCGGCTGGACAAGTATCACGCTGAACTGACCCCGGCGGACAAAGTGGCGCTGATTAAAGATGCGGAACGTAGCGGGCAACATACGCTAATGGTTGGCGACGGCATCAACGACGCACCGGCCCTTGTCAGTGCCCACGTCGGTTGTGCCATCAGCGGAGGAACCGATATCGCCATTGAAAGCGCTGATCTGGTGCTTGCCCGTGCCGACCTGACGAACATCCCTTTCGCCTTGCGTCTGGCCCGGCAGACAGTGCGCATTATTCGCCAAAATCTGCTCTGGGCCTTCAGCTACAATCTGGTGGCCATCCCCCTCGCCGCCAGCGGCAAACTTGCTCCGGTCTACGGTGCAGCAGCCATGGCGCTCAGTTCCGTTTGCGTCGTGACCAATTCGCTGCGACTCAAACGGATCAGAAAGGACTGACGATGTTTAAATCGATCGTGATTTTAATTATTCTGTCGTTCTGCATCGGGCTCGGTGCCTGGCTGTTTTTCATGCACACCGTCAGGCGGGGTGATTTTGACGATATTGAAGGGCCGAAGCATCGGATGCTGGATGATGACGATGAATAAAACGCGTAACAATTTCACGCATGAAACAGAATAATCAAAACCCGATTTATGGAGGCAACGATGATTGACCCTTTATACACAATGGCATTCATGACCGGGCTGCTTGGCTTTGGCCATTGTATTGGCATGTGCGGCGGACTGGTGGGGGCATTGTCCTTGTCGCACGACGGTCGCGCCGGGGGGATAACATTCCACCTCCTCTACAACCTGGGGCGCACAATGACCTATACGGTTATCGGTTTGGCCGTCGGCTGGGTTGGCTCGGCCATGGCCTATACCGACCATTTCAGGCAGATCACCCGCTACTTGCTCCTTGGCTCTGATCTTTTTGTCATCCTCATCGGCATCGGTACCGCCGGGCTGCTGACCTGGCTGAATGTGATGAAACTGGAATTTCCCGGCCCACTGCAAGCGATGAGTCAAGCGGTCGGTTCGTTGCGCAACCACTTGCCCCCTGCCCTTGCCGCGCTCCCGCTGGGGATGCTTTTCGGTTTTTTACCGTGCGGTTTTCTTTACGCCATGTTTATCACCGCCGCACAAAGTGCCTCACCAGTCAAAGGCGCACTGACCATGTTCTTTTTCGGCCTCGGCACCGCCCCGGCACTGTTGCTGTTCGGCACCGCCGCGCAACGTCTCGGCATGGCATCACATCGCTGGATGATTCGTGCTGCGGGGGCAATGGTGGCATTGATGGGGTGCTACAACCTCTATCGGCATCTGAAAATGTTCGGCTGGATCGGCAAGGCGGCGGGGATGGATATGGGATAGGGAGAAAAACAAGGGCTGAACAAGCGTTACCAGCAACGCCCTTGCGATTCAGATTGTCTTCCCCCTGATCGGGGTGACGCCCGTATCTTTCAACGGGCCGGGTTTGCCAGCTACGCTGGGCAAACCAAAAAAACCGGGCCCCGAAGGGCCCGGCAATATCATTCTTAGTGATAATCAGCCAGATTACGGCCGGGTGCTGACAATCCCCGTAGTTGTGTCGCCACCGAGCCATGTGATGGCTGCGCCATAGGTAGCAGGATCAAGATATATGGCCCCGTTGAGGGTCCTGCTGCCGGCTGCATCAACGCTGCCATTCGTGGCATTGGTCAGCCAGTCAATAGAATCAAAAATCAGGCGCTTGGCGTAGAAGCGGTTGTGGGCATAGGCACCCGGTTCATGATGCAGGTAGCTCCAGTTGTGCATTGCACCACCGTGGCCCTGATCGGTAGCCGTTCCACTAAAGTAGGGGTAACCGGCCTGTGGCGGTGTCCCCGCAGCAGTCAGAACTGCACCGAGCACCTCGATAGCATTGTGATAGCCGTGGGCTTCGTGCTCCATCTCGGCAGCTGCATCATCAGCCATCAACTGCGTCACGACAGTCGGGACAGCCGCACTCCCATTCCATATATTCAGCGTGTCGCCAATCTGAGAATCGGAGACGAACAGGGCGTGCTCACCATCATGGCATTCAACACATTTCTTCGATGCAATTGCCGTGATAACGCCAGTAGTGGCGTCCTTTTCGACCACATCAAAGGTATGGCTGGCCTGGTCGGTCGGAGTGTCTCCGGTCATGTGGCACTCAGCGCAGCCGAGGCTATTGTGGGCAAAGTAGGATTTGTCGGTGTAGCTCAGACCGGCATACATGTAGCCGATCTTGGTCAATGCCTGGTAAATGGTGGCACCGCTGGCGAAGTAGTGGGTCTTGGTGCCACCGGTAACAGCGGCGCCAGCCGGGTCGGCAGTAGCTGCCCCGAGGAGTGAGCCCATGTTGCCACGACCACTGTGGCAGTTGTAGCAAACGTTGGAGTTACCCATGTCGGGCAGAGTGATATCTGCGCCGTCCGCCTGATAAGCCAGGGTAATCGCACCCGGTGTGCGCAATGCACCTTCACCGGCATTGCTATGGCACGCCCAGCAGTAAAGGACTTCGTTCTGCGGAGAACCATTGGCTTCGTTGCCGGTCCAGCCGGAGAGATGGTCAAAATTGTTATTGGCAGCGTCATAAGTTGCCGGGTCGTTCAAGAAGTTGGCGGCACCGGTTGCAGTGTGACACATCTGACAGGCAGCACGCCCGGAACGATCCCAATTGTAATGAACCCAGGCGTTGCCGAGGGGAGCATCCTGAACCGCAGCGTCTGAAACCAGTTGCGTCATCCGCGCGTCCCGCAGAACCAAAGCATCAGTGTCCGGGTGTTTGTTGCCCGTCATCTGCGCAGCGTACTTCGCTTTCAGCAATCCACCAGCATGAGCAGACCCGGCCCACTCCGTATAAACTGTTTTTTCAACAGCAGGATCTTCCGCGTAACCGGAACCGTTGTTATTTCTCAATTTACGAGTGAGGTTATTGGTATTGGTCAGCAAGTTATGACCATGACAATCGAAACAGGGGTTTGCACTCTTTTCGCGAATGACGTACCCTTCGATGGGAGAAGCGGCGTCGGTAATACCGTTCCCGGCATTGCCGTCTGTGTCACCCACCGAACCGGTATCCGGATTGTCGCGATGGGTCGAGAGCAGCGTTCGATACCAGGACGTATTATGATAGAATTTTTCAGTTAATCTTCCGGCGCCATCTTCCAGCGGCAGTCCGGAGCCAAGCAAGGTGCCGTCGTTAAGTTTAAGCGTGTGACAACTGGTACACATGTCGAACTGGTCCGCCACCCCGTTGCCATTCGGGTTCCACCCCGGAATCGAAACAAGTTCTTTGGTCAACGGATTGTGACAAGCGGCACAGGTCGGATTGTGCAACAGCGGGTTTGTCGAAGAATCTTTACTGGGCAGCGGTTCAAATTCTCCCCCCACGCCAATGCGTCCGGCCGGATTAACGACCGAATTGTAGGCGTAAACATCAGCATTGCCGATCACCTGAGCAAAAACCCGCGAGCCCTCAGCCGTATGACAACGCTGACAGTAGTTGGTCTCATGACTCGTCGCAAGCATTGCGGCATTATCGGGCTCTTGCGCGTTATGCTTGGTGGCAAGTACCGCGTTTACCTGATCGGCATGGCAGGTAACGCAACGCGAACCGTCGGGGGCCGGATATGGAATGGGACCCACACCACGATGATATTGACCGCCACCATGACAATCTTCACAGTCATGCGTTATGGCCGAAGCAGAACCGTCTGCGGCCTTGTTCACCCCGGCGATGCCACTGACGTTGGTATGCACATCGATGGAGTGACACGATGTACAATCGCCGGTTTTCTGCGCACCGACGGCAGAAAACGGCGCCAGGGTCGCAGAATCGCTACTTTGTTCACTGCCGCAGCTCGACAGAAGAAAAGATGCCAGAAGCACAAGAGTGAATGTGGACCATTGTTTAGACATTGAAATGACCTCCTGCTAGGACAACTACGCCAGCCACCGTACGATCAAGCAACTCGAACAGTTTCATCACCAAAATGAGGAATTACTCTCCGCTCGTAAAAAGCACCTGGGATAAAACTCGCCAACCACAAGACACTAAGACAATACTAATCTGGCATATTAACCTGTAATATGAAAAAATAATAGAGTTTATTTCACGATAAAGTCTTGCGCGCAGAAGGGGGGCAGAAGGGGTAGAGTAGAGGCAGAAGGGGGACATTCTATAGTCCGCCTGTCAAGCTGAATCTATAATCTCTTAAAATTAAATGGTTAGCTTTTAACGTGAATCCCGGACGCACGTATCCCGTGTTTGTAAAATGGCGAGTTTCTCACTTTTGGC